>JAESSU010000192.1 GCA_016763955.1 Phycisphaeraceae bacterium
CCATCAAGCATTTGATTCCATGCGATATAGCGATACCCGCCACTGATGGTTTCAAACTCAAAGACGTTTTTATCTTTGTTAAGCTGCTTATCTTTTTTAAGTGCAACATACTGTTCGGGTGTCGGGCCATAACGATCAAGCTCACCATTTCGGAAGGCAACCAAACGCGCATTGTCATCAAGAATCTCACGGTAGACCACACGATCCAAAGCAGGTGAGACGCCCCAATATTTATCATTGCGAATCAATTCGATTTTGCCTTGACCGGGCTTCCATGTCGTGGGATCAACAGAGAGTTTATACGGGCCGCTGCCAAAGAGCAGGCCGGTGGATTCATTGAACTGTGCTTCGGTAAATTGGCTATAGAAATGCTTAGCTAAAATGGTCATACCAGCACAAATATCAAAGCCCTTAAAGTAAGGCTCCGCAAGAATAAAGGTCACTTGATGTGGCCCATTGGCGGTCACGGACTTGACCTTGTCGTAATAAGCTCGGTCACGCGGGGCAGCCACCTTAGGGTTCATAATCCAGTTGTAGCTAAAGACAATATCGTCAGCTGTAAAAGGTTCACCATCAGAAAAAGTCACGCCCTCACGGAGCTTAAAAATAATGGTTAGGCCGTCATCACTGACCGTCCAACGCTTAGCGAGCATCGGCTTCCAGTCTAAGGTATCGGGGTCACGTACAGCCAATGATTCCATGACATTCTCAGCAACCACGGACTGGTAGACATCCGAAGAAATCAGTGGCGTGAGCTTGCTAACTGTTTGTCCAAAAGGAAAGATGACCCAGTCGCCAGTCGCATAATCTTTGTTGTGCATCGGAGCGCGAACGCGAGCAAAAGGATCAGCCTCATCGACTACTGCTAAAGGTTGCCCATTAGCTGTGATCTGCACGCCGTTGGCTAATTTATTTGAGAGCTTAACAAGCTCGTCTTTTTGTGACTGTACTGCAAGCTTCACATCGCGTATTTCATCCCACTGCCGATCAAACTGAATGCTCACCAGCCAGAGACTTACGAGTATGGCCACGAGCAATAAGCAGATGACCCAATCCTTAAAACCAAAGCGGTTGTCCATGAACGATCCTTCAATGAAAACTCAGTCGAATATGACTGCGGTAATTGTAACGCAAAGCGCTGCTTAGCGGTGCTTTGATCGTGTCCTAGGATCAAGTTTGTCTCGCAAAGCATCGCCAATAAAATTCAGCCCCATAAGGGTCAACCCCAACAACGCGCATGGCCAAACCAATAACCACCAACGTGTAAACGAGCCGGTCAAACCAATGCTTGCCAGTTGCTCGGTTCCCAAAGCAGCCAGATTCCCCCAGCTTGGCAAAGGAGCCTGTACGCCGATCCCTAAAAAACTTAAGAATGACTCCTGCGAAATCGCATTGGGAATGGTCAGCGTCGCATAAACCACAATCGGCCCGACCAGATTAGGCAAAAGATGACACCAAAACGTCCGCACCGGCCCGACACCACATGCACGAGCTGCCTCAATAAAAGGACGCTCACGCAAACTTAGCACCTGCCCGCGAATCACCCGTGCCAAAGTCAACCAACTCACCCCCCCAATGGCAATGAGCAAGGTCACCAATTCTGAAAAATGAATCGCCAACGAGTCGGAGATGAAAAGCTTAGCTAAGCGTTCCATCATCGGCGACATTGCCAAATCCAAAAGCACCACCAACAAGATGTAAGGCAAACCAAAGAGCACATCCACAATCCGCATCATCAATGCATCAATCCGTCCCCCCGCATAACCCGCAACAGTCCCCCATGTCACGCCAATGCACACGGAGATCACCGCAGCACATAGTCCAATGCCCAGACTAATCGCCCCACCTAACAAACACCGCCACGTCATGGATCTGCCTAATCCGTCACTGCCAAGCCAAAATAAACTGCCAGGCGATTGATGAATCTGACTGTAGTCCTGTGCGTTATAGTTCTGCCAAGACCAAGGCAACGTCACCAAACAAGGCAAAGCAATACCTAGCAGTAGCAATGTACCGATCCAACCCAAGCTCAATGGCCGCTTGCGAGCAGATGAATTTAAAACGGGCGTAATGGCTTGCATGAGGATATTGTACACTCCTGTAGACACAACGATGACAAGCCGTCCTGCCATGTTCTAGTACACAGAAGTTGCAGACAATCAGTTGACTTATTTTCAGAACATTTTAGACTGCTTGATGCATCATATGATGTATGAAGTCTGCCACGATCCGCATCGATTAGGTATATTTCTGTGGCTAGCTTCCGAAAATTAACAAAACCCAATTCACCCCTGCATGATTGTTCTGCGTTAGCAAGGTAAGACCAGATGCTTTTCAATTCAATTGATTTTGCAATATTTCTACCTATTGTTTTTTTGCTCCACTGGTTTGTGCTAAGCAAGGACCTACGGGGTCAAAACCTTCTGCTACTTGGAGCTAGCTATACTTTCTATGGCTGGTGGGACTGGCGTTTTTTGTTTTTACTCGCAACTAGTTCTCTAGTCGATTTTATCATCGGCATCTATCTTGGGAAAACTAACCAGCCCTTCAAACGAAAACTTTTGCTACTGGCAAGCATTTGCGTCAACCTCGGATTCTTAGCCGGATTCAAGTACTTTAACTTCTTTGTTGAGAACTTTGCCGCCGCGTTCACGCTACTAGGCCACCCAATCGAGAACTCGATTACATTGAATATCATCCTACCAGTAGGAATCAGCTTTTATACTTTTCAAACGCTCAGCTATTCAATTGATGTTTATCGACGAAAACTCGAACCTACAAAAAACCTAATTGCTTTCATGGCCTTTGTAAGCTTCTTTCCACAACTTGTCGCAGGGCCCATTGAACGGGCAACCCACCTTCTGCCTCAATTTTCACAACAGCGGCGTTTTGAATACCATGCAGCTGTGGACGGGATGCGGCAGATCCTTTGGGGACTATTTAAGAAAGTCGTGATTGCTGATAATTGTGCTATCTATGTCAACGACATTTTCGCACATCACACAACCTATACGGGGAGCACCCTGCTACTGGGCTCTATCTTTTTTGCATTTCAAATCTATGCTGATTTTTCAGGCTATTCCGACATCGCCATCGGAACCTCAAAGCTCTTTGGTATCAATTTAAAGCGCAACTTTGCCAACCCCTATTTTTCTCGAGACATGGCTGAATTTTGGCGCCGCTGGCACATTTCCCTCTCAACATGGTTCCGAGACTATGTCTACATACCACTAGGCGGCAGCCGTGGCAGTCCCTGGACCAGCGTCCGTCATATTTTTATCATCTTCATCGTCAGCGGATTTTGGCATGGTGCAAACTGGACATTTATCGTCTGGGGGGCACTCAACGCAATATACTTTTTACCGCTATTGCTACTCAAAAGAAACCGTATTCACACAGGCCATATCGTAGCTCAAGGTAACTGGTTCCCATCCGTATCGGAAACGGTTCAGATGTCCACCACCTTCTTGCTCACAGTACTCGCATGGGTATTCTTTAGAGCCGAATCTGTCACACAAGCTTTGTCTATTTTAAGACGTATTTTCTCACCATCACTGTTCACACAACCCAACGTATTACCTATCAGACTCCTAGTTTTCATTGGAACACTGGTGACCATTGAATGGGTCCAAAGAGAAAAACAACATGCCTTACAACTGGATTCCGTTGTCTTGCCCCGTGGCGCTCGTTGGCTGGTCTATTACACTCTGATCTTGGTGGTATATGTGTACGGCGGATCACAACAAAGTTTCATATACTTCCAATTCTAAAAGGATGATGATGCAGACATTTCTAAAAAAACTCATCCTGTTTCTGGCCATACCGATCATCATTTTGTTCATCGTTGAAAACTATCTACCAGCAACACTTTTCACATTCCGAGCGTGGGAAGCACTAGCGGTACGAAAAAGCAAATATTTCACAGGCCAATTCTACCCCAATACTTCATGCAGTATGATTGAAGAAGGCGACCTCGCACCCCACACGCCATTAGCCGTAAAGAAAAAAGTTTTCTGGAAGATTGATGAAATTGGATTTCGCAATGATCAATATATTCCTGAGCCGGACGTCTTGATCATTGGCGATTCAAATACCGTAGGCAGTGGCATGAGTCAGGAAGAAACACTAACCGCAAGACTAAAACAACTCACAAATCTCAAAGTCTACAACATTGCCCCTGCGGGCATTAATCAATATACGGAACTCAGAAATGACGCTCTGTTTCTTTCCCCCAAAACGGTTGTCTTCTCATGTATTGAACGCAGCATTCTAGGTCTCGCCCCATGCGAAGCAGATGCAAAAATAAAGTATCACTTTATTCAACACAATCCAATTGCAAAATTCATCATGCCTTGGATCGACAGACTCTACAAAGCTAAAAGCCTTCACTATTTAGCTGCACGCGCCCAACCTCTCACGCACAAAGGGATTTTATCAACCCATAACAAAAGGTTTCTATATCTCCAAGGGCATGGTGCCCAGATTCAACCCAGCGAAAAAAACTACCAATGCGCGGTAAAATTAATTACCAGCTACAAAACATACTTTAACAGCATTGGCTGTCGCTTTATTTTCTTGCCTATTCCCAATAAAGAAACCATCTACTGGGAATGGCTAGATTTAAAAGAACAACCCAAATTTTTCCAAAACCTTACGGCACTATTAAAAGAAAATGGGATTGAAACCGTTGATACCCTCAAGCTCTTTAACGTACTTAAAGAAGACGGAACCATGCCCTACCACATGGATGATTCACACTGGAACCAAGCGGGGGTCCAAAGCGCCGCAAAAGCTCTCGCTTCAATGTTAAATCAAGCCCCCGATATAACCCTACCTGCAAACTGAATCTCTATATTCAAATACAAATACCTCACCGGCGATGCAATTCCAACATCGTCATCGACAATGGCTTGCATGTAAAACGTGTGAGTTGGTCCTTGGTAAGACTTTCTCCATCTGTCGTTTGACTGACTTGTGTTAGCGTTGGCGAATTGGCTGCGGCCAGTGACGGGCCGGTGACTTGCCAATATTGGCCAGAGTTTGCAGTAAATCCGTTGATATTAAGGTTCACAGCAATGCTATCCGTCTGATGTTTGTTCATCAGCATAACATACAGTTTTTTTCCATCATCACTTTGGGCAGCAGTTGAAGTAAGGGCTTGATAAGCTGGAAAATGTCCGCCGGTGTAAGGGAACACTTTAATATTTCGGATGATCAACTTGCCGGTGATGTTTTTGTTTTCGATATTAAGTCGCGCAAGTAAACCCAAACGAGTCGTATCAGCTAAGGGGCGATAGGCTCCGACAACCGTATGCCATTGGTCTGAAAAGTTGGTCAGTGACAGGGCCATTGCGGAATGCGTTTTGCTCCAGCCGCGTGCATCTTCCACACCCATGCCAATGTGATCAGGAAAATCGCTTCCGGGCGCACGTTCAAATTTCATTTCACAGGTCACGCGGTACTCGCTAGCATCGTACTTGAGAATGTCAGCCGGGATATCGAACTTGGCAAAACTCGGGTACAAGAGCTTGCTTCTGCCATTTAGCTTCATTGTGAACACACCTTCACTAGACAACTCCCAATGTAGATCATCCCCATGCGGGGATGGCTGTAAACAAGCTCTTATCTCCAATGGGTCGACTTAGCTGACGTGTTGTACCTTGGGCATTCATCGTGCGCAAAAATGCGCGGGCATCGATCGTCGGGCTATCCTCCACTGTGGTCTTAAGTAGTTGGCCGGCAAAATGCTCTGCCCAGAGATGCAAAAGCAAATACGCAGGATGGTTCACTAAATGATCATCATCCATGCCTTGCACCATGGCAAAATGGCCGTTGAGATAATGCCAATAATTTGCCAGCATGATATTGTGTTCGGGCTTGAGCATCACTCGCACAAAGTCCGAAGAATGCAACGCCCCAGCGTAACTAAAGCGATAAGGATTGCCGACAAAAGAGGTATTGAACTCGGTCATAGCAATGGGAATTTGCCGCCCCGTACTTTGTAAAATCATATCATTGAGATTACTCAACCAATCTTCAATCTGCTCAGTAGCCGCCATACAAGCATTGAGAATACGGGCTTCTTGGTCGTTCTGAGCATTGCCGCGATAACTCACCGCATAGGCATGCACAATAACGAAATCGGCCTGCTTGCCAACCTTTTCCATAAGCTCCAGATTCCAGGGATCATCAGCACCACGTTCCCCATAGTTAGCCAGAACAAGCCCAAGTTGTACCGATGGATCGACAGCCTTAATCGCCTTTTGAACTTCTAGGTAAAAATCGCCGTAGCTCTGAGCCGAGTGAAGACCACGCCCCCTGCCCGAGAGTTTTTTGATCCATGTTTCATTACCTAGTTCAAAAAATTGCACACCATAAGGCTCTGCATAACCATCTGCCTTACGTTTAATCGCCCATGGATATTGTGCCGTTGCTGGCATATTCAGATATTCCACCATCTGAGCAATATCCTGCGACGTGGTGATATATTCAGATAGAACAATCTGGGCCTCAGCGCCAACGGCCTTGCAAATGGACATATATTCATTTAGACCGAACTGAAAATTCGGCCGGCTGGAAACCAGGCCAATGGTTTTCTTCCAATCATGCCCTTGCGAATTAAGACCACCGGGGTAACGTAATACTGGCGGGCGAAGGGCTTTGAGTAATGCTAGCGCGTTGGGTTTAGGCTCACGTAACGTGGGGTCCCAAAGACCTTCAGATTCGTTACAAATAAACGAATCGTGCTGTGTGCTAAAGACATCCTTACGATCCGCACCCCGCACAACCTGCCCGAGCACCATCGTGTTCACCGGGCCAAGCGTCTGAGAGGCATCAATCTGGACCGTCACACTCTGAGCTTTAAGTAGACTCGTGACACACAATACAACCAATATCCATTGGCATAACATTCGTTTCATATTTAACGACTCCATATAGTGGGATTACATTTCAAAACATGTCAACCACATCTATAAACTGAGCATTGGCTCTAAATACAAGATACTTATGGTCGGTGCAATTCCAACATCGTCATCGACAATGGCTTGCATGTAAAACGTGTGAGTTGGTCCTTGGTAAGACTTTCTCCATCTGTCGTTTGACTGACTTGTGTTAGCGTTGGCG
>JAESSU010000193.1 GCA_016763955.1 Phycisphaeraceae bacterium
CCCGCTCGATACGATGATGATCTAATCGTGCATTGTTGGGTAGACTCGTGTAGTGGGGCTAAATTGGATCATGCCTACGAAATCAAACGGGGCAATGAACTGATCGCAACTGCTCAAACGACATTGGTATGCGTGACCAAAGAGGGCCATATCCAGCCGATCCCCAAAAGCGCGGTAGATTAATCATCAAGGCAAAATGCGGGTGGAGACGATTTCCGTCGTGCGGTTATTATCCACATCATCGAGACTGTAAATCACGATGCGATCCTTACCTGAATTCTTGGCACGATACAGAGCATCATCCGCCTTGGCGAGCATCAATTCAGAATCCGCCAATTCAATAGAGGACTTGATGGCAACCCCCATACTTAATGTCACCTTAGGCAAAAGCTCTTTATGGTGGTGCAATAAAATTTGCATCTGCTTTTCAAACTGCTCACGGATACGAATGGCCACACTAATGGCAGTCTCTTCATCTGCTTGAGGCAAGACAACCACAAATTCATCACCACCATAACGCCCCGCAACATCTGTATTGCGACAAGAAATAGCCAAAGCCTTGGCTGTTGAACACAATACTTCATCACCCATTTGATGGCCCAGTGTATCGTTAATGAGTTTGAAGCCATCCATATCCAACATAATGCAAGCCAGATCATAGTGATAGTGTTTTGCTTTGATGAAACAACGATCAAGCGTCTTACCAATCTCACGACGGTTGGCAAGACCTGTTAGTGAATCGGTCGATGCTAACGATTCAAACTGTTTAACAGTTCGAGCAAGTTGGTTATTTAAGCTTTCAAGTTCATGCGTGCGCTGCTCAACTTTGCTCTCAAGATGCTCGTGGAGTCTGTCTTGAATGCCCTGATGTGCTTTAAGGCGATTAAGCATGAGATTAAAAGATTTATTAAGCAAGCCAATTTCATCGTTACGATGCACATCATCTAAGACCGGGTACTTCCCTTGTGCCATACTAATACTAGCATCGATGACCTGCGTTAAAGGCTTAGTCAAACTTCGAACCATCAACAAAACCACGGGCAAGATCACAATACAGACCAGCAATGCTGCACTAATCTGAATACTCCGCAAATAAGACAGAGTCTGAGGCAAGGTCCTGTCACTCACTGCAATGGTCAAATATCCCAGCAGTTGACGGGGGCCTTTTTTTTGCGATGTCCCCGATTGTAATTTTTGTGTGAGTACAGGATGATGCCAAATCGGGACACGAGCCACAGCAAGTTCGCCATAATCACCGAGCACCACAGGCTGGCTAATAGGAATGACCAAACTTCCCCCCATGGCATCCATCCATCGCTGATAATTCATCCACTCATGGGCATGAATCGCTTGACGGTAATGAAGTCGATTTTTAGAACTCGAAACAATCACAAACGAAAGCCGTTGATCTAAATTGTACGCGGTTAATCGACTAGAAATGGTCTTACTTTCAGGCAGATGCCCTTCTAAAGCCATTTGCTGGGCCATCGCGGTCGCTAACATCTGCACATTTCGAGAATGATGCTGATTCATGGCCGAACGAGTCAGACTATTGAGCCAACTCACACAAATAAAAGTCGGCAAAACCGTCATTAAGACCGTTAAAAGCAAGATTTTATGCAGTAATGACACCCGTGGCCGCATGGTAAAGGATACCGTTTTTTGGCCATCTAGAATCGGATTAACAGGGACTGTATCGCAGGTCATCACACGGTACATCGTCCGGATATTTCGCGAGCCTTAGCCGTTATTAAGACATAACCTATTTATCTTGTGAATTATTATCGTTACGTTTCATACCACCACACCACTTGATAATACCGGACACTGTTCTAGTAGAACCCTGCCCTTTGTAAATTACAACGATATCCGTATTGCAGGTAAACAACTTGTCATGCACATCACTTCAAACCCACTCATAATGAACTTTCAACTGTAACGGACAAGACCGCGGCATGGGTAAAAATGACGTTCAAAGGGTATCTAATCTTCTTTTAACAATGCGGTCAAATACCCTCTAAGCCCTTATGAATCCACATGTCAAATGAATTTGGGCCAGCACGTTGTAATAAAGCATTTATTATTCGGACCAAACAGGTCTTGACAGATCGCCCAACTTAGGAACAATAGAGGCTTGTTCACAAGGAGGTGAACCTTGACAACAACGAATCATCGAATAATTGAGGCTGTTTCCAGCCCTGTGACACCAGTATTGGAACTGGAGTCCACCAAGATGTCCCATACCCCCGTTCAGCTAAGCCGCACCCAAATTTTGGAAGCGACCTTTTTCTGTTTACATGAAGAAGGTTACCAAGCCACGACGATCCGACGGATCGCTAAACGCTTAGATTGCGCTATCGGTTCAATCTATCGCTATTTTCGTGACAAACGTGACCTACTCTTAGCCGTGACACAGGAACTTTTACAGCCTGTGATTGTCGGACAGGAAAACGCAAGCCCCATCGACCGGAGCATCGGCATGTATTGTCGACTGGCAACCGGTGATGCCCAAGCGTATCGTCTGATGTTCTGGCTTGCCTGCAAAGGGCAGTTCAATACAGACCTACCAGAGGTCGTCAAAAGTATTATTGATTACTGGGGCAAACAACTCGGTAGTCTAGAACGCGCCCAAACCCTCTGGGCGACACTCCACGGACTAATCATCCTAAGCCGCCCTGAAGATCAGATTCTTGAGCATACACTGACATTGCTCCCTGCAACGACGCAACCGCTGGAAGTGGTCATCATGCCCAACCTGCAAATCCCCACCCCCCTGCAAGCCCCGGAAGCCCCGGAAGTTTTGAATCAGGAGAATCATGGTGGCTTGCAAACATCTGTTGTTGAGGATGAACCCGCTGAACAGCCAGAAGATGTGACGCTGCTCTAATGTCCCAAGATCACGCCCTCCAACTGCACTGCCCGGCCAAAGTCAACCTGGCATTATCAGTAGGTAAGCCCCTATCCAATGGCATGCATCCCATTGCAAGCTTAATGTGCGCACTGACTTTTGGTGATGATCTCACACTTAAAAAAACAACCAACGGCAGTCACTTCGACATGCAGTTCATCAAACTTTTTAAAAACGATGACCAACCCATGGGGACCGTGGACTGGCCGCTGGAAAAAGACTTGGCATTTCGCGCACTTAATGCATTACAAAATCACGTTGGGAAATCCTTAGATGTCAACGTGACATTAAGTAAACGCATCCCAGCTGGCGCAGGACTTGCAGGAGGCTCTGCAATGCAGCGGGGGTACTCGTAGGACTCAATGAGCTTTACAAACTAAACCTTTGCACACAAACGCTAGCAGAACTTGCGACAACGTTAGGCAGTGATGTGATCTTTATGGTTCATGCAATGCAGGATCATTTGGATGCTGCGATTGTCAGCGGGCTTGGCGAAGGGGTCACGCCTTTAAAGCTACAACAGGTCGTTCACCTTGTACTTATTTTCCCACCCTTTGGATGTCCAACCGGCGCGGTGTACGGTGCGTTTGACCGATTATTAACCAACTCTCAGAATCCTCAAAAACAAGTACAAGCCCAACGTGTCCAAGACTTGGCTTTGCAATCCGTCATCCAGCCGTGTGATCCTTTTAACGACTTGGCAATGCCTGCTTGTGAGGTTCAACCTGAACTTGCCAACTTGCAAAAGAAGCTTACTGAGGCATTAAAAATCCCCATCCACATCACCGGCTCAGGGTCCACGCTTTATGCACTAGTCACTGATAAGCAAAATGCCCAAGTGACTGCCAAACGCATCCGTGAGCAATATGGCCTTAAGTCAGTCGCGACCCAGACTCTGTAATTTCCTTTTGCCTACGACCCTATCCTAGACTTACTAATACGCTCTAAGGATCGCGTGCGGTCTTTGTCTGCAAGCTGTTTATCAGGGTCCAAATAAGCCTGATCACTGATCCTGATGGTGTTTTCATAAGCTTTGGCAGCATCTCTTTCGAACTGTTTCAGTGCCTTATTACGACCACACAGCGCAAGGAACATGTAAATCTCCATTCCTTCGATTGATTGAGAGAGAGA
>JAESSU010000194.1 GCA_016763955.1 Phycisphaeraceae bacterium
AAACTACCAATCCATGCTGCATTTAGTCGCAACCGTCATCTGGCTAGCATGATTGAGAACGCTGCCTAATTTTTTCAATAAATCGCACAATTTTCACGATTAATTCTTGACTTCGACATATCTCACTCCTAAACTGTCCCCTGAAAGGACAATTAAAGCCCCATGCATAAAAAAGTTAACATTACTGAAGAACTCACCCAAAAAGCCTATCAACAGCTAAAAGACCATCTGATTGATGCTCATTATGCGCCGGGTGAAAAATTGCCATCATTGCGAAAAATGACCGAAACTTATGGCTTTCGTCGCAATACACTCTGGCGAGCAATTCAGCAGTTAAAAAATGAAGATTGGCTTGAAGTGTCCAGCACAACGCCTTGTCGCGTGGCTCCATCGATAACGCATTCACTTCTGCCTAGACTCTCCGTTGCTTTTATGGTTGCAGGTGACACTTGCATTCAAAACAGCATCTTTCAGCGTGTTTATGACACACTCGTGACGCACGGGCCGCGGATGAATATTTATCCCTACCAACAGCTCGTGGATCCTCAAGCTGACATCCAGAAACTAAATCTGCCGTGTAAAACAGATATGATTTTGCTCAGTTCGGATCTCTCAGGGCACCTGCTAGGCATTGAGGCATTGGGCATTCCTCTCATCGGGATCGATACGCCTAGCTCTCTAAATCTAGACTACGCCATTAGCACTGACCATTTTTTCGGTGGCCAAATGGCTTGCCCGCCACTCCTTCAATCCAACCCTACGCATGTGATGGTCATCACACCCGGGCAAGAGAACAAGGGCCCCGACGAAGGTACCGCGTTGCGTTCTTTGGGCTTTCGCAAAGCATGGGTCGAATCTGGCAGAAGCAACCACCATGTTTTGGAATTGGTTTTGCCTGTCAGTAGTTGGGAAGATATACGCTTGGCAATTCACCAATTTATGATCGCCCACCCTCAAATCCAAGGCATCTTTGCAGCAACTGGTGATAAAGTCGCGATGTATACAATTGATGTATTAAAACAGCTCGGCCATAAGGTTCCCGCTGATGTCCCTGTGGTGGGTTTCGACGGTAGTCCTCAAGCGCGTATGCACAATCCCCCGATTACCACGATCGGTACACCCATGGAATCCTACGCAATCAAAGCCCTGCAACTCACTCGCAGACTGCTTCAAAATGACCCGCAAACAAAACGACCTGAACCGAGTCGGATGGAAATCAAGCCCCATCTAATCCTTGGGATGACAACCCTTGGCGCTGACTCCGGAAGTAATCTCAAAACGATTGCTTTAGAAAATCAAAAAAAATCACAAGCAACAAATAACGCCAACATCCTGGCATAACAAAAGGAGTTTACCATGTTGACTTTGCGCAAATACAAACCTCAAAATGCTTTTACATTGATCGAGCTTTTGGTGGTTATTTCCATCATCAGCCTTTAAATTGCCATTCTCCTGCCCGCTCTTGCCTCGGCAAGAGCGACCGCGCAAGCGATACAATGTGCTGCCAATATCCGAGCTTCAGGACAGGCCACAGTGATGTACCAAGAAGACTTTAAACAGTATGTCCCCTTCCAGGCTCATCCCGGCGGCGGAGCGTTTACCTTTCCTGCACATTACTGGCTACTCGCTCCTTACATGAACGTGCCACGAAAACCAAACATGACACTGTTCTGGTCTAACGCACGTTTGGACGTAGACCGCGGCGGAGTCATGCACTGCCCTAGCTTCTTAGATGAATAGTATACGGCCCCCAGATTAAATCCTCATGGGAAGTGTCCCACTATACACCTACAAATCAAGTCTCTGCTTTAGCTCCGGTATACCAAACAACCGGGGCATTTGGTGCAGGTAATTACAGGTGGCACACGGAGATAGAATGCTCAACCCATCAAAAAGCCTCTGGCAACTCGACTCGCCGAAGAACGGCCAAGGCTGGTCCGTCCAGAATAATACAGATCATGTCAACTATGTTCACAACGGCGACACCGCCAACGTACTGTTCTTTGACGGCCATGTCCAAAGGCATGACCAAACCAGCTTAGCCACTAATTGGCTAGAGTGGCGAAATCCCTACGATTAATTAAGTCACTTAAACAGGCATGATTCAAAGCAAAAACAATAGCGACAACTGTGTCTTGCTACGAGAACGCTGTCACACATCTACTCTCAACTGAATCTAACAACGCCCCTTAAATGACCGTTATAAAAACATCCCTTTTATAGAGAATGTTTTATTTAAAAATCACACCGTAGCATCTAATTTGTTTTCTATAAATACAAATAGACAACCAAAGCAATGAGTACTAAAGGCAAAATATCATGAGCGCCCCAACGAGAATTTACTTAACAAAAATCCCCGCAAACCAATGGCTCTATGTCGCAACAATAGTCATCACGTTGTTATGTGGCGATTCAATATCCCATGCAACAATACCGGCGGCAATTGAATCCACCACCTTTTACATTGTTCGTGATGCAAAGCCCCGAACCACAATTATTATTCCCGACAATGCCGTTTCGTGCGTGAAAGAAGCTGCCAAGGAATTGCAGTACCACATCAGAGAGTCATCTGGTGCAACGCTAAAGATCGTCAAAGAAAGCAAGAAGCCCTCTGCCTCAGACGGGTTAATATATATCGGGTCTTGCAAGGCAACTGTTGCGATGGGGATCGACACACAAAACTTAGGCCCTAAGACTTTTGTCATCAAACATGCCGGTGGGAATTTGTATTTAGCTGGACGTGATGGCGATGCGCCTTGGCTAATGCTTAATGCTCCAATTAGGGGCCCAGATCGCGACAATAGAGTGGGAACACTTTTAGCTGTCTATCACTTTCTCGACCGCTTTATGGGCGTTCGCTGGTTGTGGCCCGGTAAACTTGGTGAAGTCATCCCTCGAAAATCCAACATTAGTATTGACTCAGTTGATCTTGTCACCCGTCTTCCGATTCCTCAGTCCAAATGGTGGGTCACTTACCAAATGCTCGGACGAGAAGGTTGGTCTACTAAAAAAAATCGCAATCGTTTTCTACGTGATCAAAACATTTGGCTACGTCGACAAGGATTCGGATGGAATACCTCCCTGAGAGTAATTCATTCTTTTGCCAAACATTGGAAACGCTTCGGTCAGACACATCCGGAATATTTTAATCTGCTTCCAGATGGCACACGTCGATCCGATCCGAATCATTACGGAGGCCGCCCCGACTTGGTTTCGATGTGCGTCTCCCAACCCGCGTTATGGCAGCAGATCGTCGAAGACTGGAAAACAACAAGAACTCCTATCCGCCCATACATTGATGTCAGTGAAAACGATACGCCCGGAAAATGCGTATGCTCCAATTGTTTGGCATGGGATTCGGGGCAACCGTATTCCGAAACCAATGCGATCGTGTCCATAAAGAAAGCACGCGAAGCCTTCAAACAAGGTGATTCACAGTGGGCTGATCACCTGGGATCACTTTCAGACCGCTATGCAAAGTTCATGCTTGCAGTCCAAAAACTAGCCCAGCAAACAGATCCTCAAGCAACCGTCATGGGTTTTGCCTACGCCAATGTGATTGATGCGCCTGTCGCCACCAAACTCAACAAACGGGTTATCTTGGGATTTGTTCCCCAATTGATGTATCCTTGGACGGAAGCTAAACGGATGCGTGCTCGGGCGCAGATTAAAGGCTGGATCGAGGCTGGTGCGAGTATAAAATATCGCCCTAACTATACACTTTGCGGTCATACCATGCCGATTTACTATGCCAAGAAGCTGGCAGAAGATTTTTCAGATGTTTGTAAAAATAGCGTGGTGGGTACAGAGTTTGGTTCACTGACAGGACAGTTCGCGACTCAGGGACCCAACCTTTATGTACTCGCTAGATTGCACCGCAACCCTGCCAGACCCGCAAAAGAAATATTCGATGAGTACTACAGTGCATTTGGCTCCGCTGAGCCAATGGTACGAGCCTATTTTGACCATTGGGAGCAGGTTTCCAATGCGGTGACAGATGAAACTTTAAATTCAAAACAATCACAAGTAAAAAGTCCTGAAGGCGGACATTGGGCTCATTTTTATCGCATTGCTGATCTGGTTTTCACACCAAAGGTCATGAAAAAAGGACGAACCCTTCTTGCTCAAGCCCAAGAGGCTGCCAAAGGTGATCCCGTTGCCCAACGCCGAGTTTCTTTTTTAGAAAAAGGTCTCAAGAACGCCGAGTTAACGCTAGCCACTCAGGTCGCCTATCGAGCATATAAAGAGACCGGTGACATCGGCACGTTTGTGCCGGTGCTGGCAGAACTCGATTCTTACCGCGCCGCCATAGAAGGTGATCACATTGCCAACATGGGATATCTCGCATGGAGTGAGAACATGCAATGGAACCGAGGGCTGGTCAATATGCATCAGAAGGGTTCGAAGAATCTTCCAGACACATGGAAATTCATGTGGGACCCTGAGAATAAAGGTGTTGCCGAAAATCGACAAGCGGTCGATTTTGACGATTCGCAATGGTTTTCCATAGGCGTTAATGACTCATGGGAAGCGCAGCCAGTGGGCAAGCAGTGGGCCAAAGAACATAATAACGCCAACTACAACGGTTTTGCATGGTATCGCAATACGTTTGAAGTCAATGAAACTATGAAGGCCAAGCAGTACATACTTGGTTTTGGTGCAGTGGACGATTCCTGCGACATCTGGCTCAACGGTCAAAAGATTCTCACGAGGCCTTTCCCATATAAAGGCGACAGTGGTTCTTGGATGGCCCCCTTCGATGTAAACATCACTAAGTATGTCCACTTTGACAAACCCAATGTTCTAGCAGTGCGTGTCCGAGATAAAAAGGGAGCTGGCGGAATCTGGCGAGGCGTCTGGCTCGTAACGACTGACATGCCGGTAGACAGTCGTAAAAACCTTATCAAAAATGGTTCTTTTGAAAAGGGAACCACATCATGGAAACATGATATCCGAGCGGGCAAATTCGCATTCTCGATTGACGAAAAAGTCGCTCACCATGGCAAGCAATCCGCTTGGGTGCAATGCACTCAAACAGCGTCCCACGCGGACAAGCCTAGAAATCGCAATGCTTGGGGCAGATGGCATCAATCGCTCCCCGTTAAAAAGGGAAAGACCTACACATTACGCTGCTTTGTAAAAACTTCCTCCGATTTTTCCGGGCGTGTTCAAATCTTCTTTACCGGTGATGTAAAGACAAAAATAAAGACCGTTTCATGTCTCAACAGCCAGGGCCGATGGCAAGAACTGGTGATCGACAACTATGTCGCTGCCAGTAACAAAGCCGCTGTCCTGCTCAACCAATACGGTCTAGGCGAAGTCTGGTTCGATGACGTTGAGGTGGTTGAAGTCACGGGAAAATAAAAGTAAGTATGTTAACCAGAAATTTAGCCATGAAGCCCAACGTCCTATTTATTCAAGTAGATCAAATGCATGCAGACGCGCTTTCGATCGCGAGGCATTCATATGTTAAAACACCAAACCTTGATCGCCTTGCACAAAATGGTGTGCGATTTACGCAATGCTATGCACAGAGTCCGGTCTGTTTGCCGTCACGTGTTTGTTTTCTTTCGGGACAGTATCAAAAAACACATCGGCAGTATGGGTTTGTTGGGCGACAAACACCTGACATGCCAATGCTAAGCAAGCACTTTAAACAGCATGGCTACAGCACCGCATTCTTCGGTGAACAGCACATCGGCAGTATCCGGTCAGACTGGGGAGTTGATCGATGCTCGCCAAGTTTATGGGAAGATCAAGACTACGCAAAACCTGCCGGGACGTGGTACGGCGACTATCTCAAACGTCACAACCAACCCTTTCCAACAGAAGAAGTTCACGGCGTAGAATACCTTGATGAACCTATGGGCGAAGGTGTTCCTCAGGGTTCTCATATCAGGCGATCTCAAGCAGGCCACACACGCTTGCCCCTAGAACACAATCTCGAATCATGGACAACCCGTGAATGCCTCACTTATCTTGACCAAGAGTGGACGCGAGCTAATCCATTTTTTATATGGCTAAGCTATGATCGGCCACATATTCCCACAGCTTTGCCTTCACCTTGGTACGAACAAATTCGCCCCGATGAAATTGAGCTTGACGCGTTGCTATCAACAGAAGAATTATCCCACAGACCCGGCTGGACCGTACGCCAATATCTAGCGAGTTCATCACGTTTGAACATGGGTGACGACGCGACACGCCATGTACTAGCAACCTACTTCACGTTAATCGATCTAATCGACGATCAAATTGGCAACGTCTTAAACTGGCTTGACGAACAAAACCTAACAGACCAAACCCACATCGTATTCACCGCCGACCACGGCGACAATGCAGGCGTTCAAGGATTGTTCGACAAATTCCTTGGCGTAACCTCCAATGCGATTATTCAAATTCCCATGATCTGGCAACCTGCTGCCAACGCATTGGCTGATGCTTGCACAGGTACCACGGTGAACGCGCCCGTTGAATCCATTGATCTGTTTCCAACTTTATGCGAGCTATGTAATCTGCCAACCCCCAAGACTGTTGAAGGGAAAAGCCTTGCCCCCGCATTCACCGGAAAAACGCTGCCGATGAACCGCCCCGTTTTCAGCGAACATTATTGGCGTAAAACCGTCATCAGCCAGAGATGGAAACTCGTCTATCACGTCCAGCAAGAACTCGGCGAACTTTACGATCTTAAACAAGACCCCTATGAACGCCACAACCGTTTTGATGACCCGGATTGTCAACCGCGTATTGATGATCTCAAACATCAATTAATACGTTTTTTGGCAGGAGCCTATCAACCCGAAGATGTCGAGCAAAGCCAACGCATTCTCGAACATCTGCATCTTAAAAATAAGTGGCGAACATGGGACATCGCAAACGACAACCAGAGCCCCAATGTCATTGACGGTGGAAGCACATGGCTTGTGCAACAGAGCTCTATGCAGCTTTTCTATGACTTACACGCACGGAAGCATAACCTCTACAACGTGCATATAAAAGTAGACCCTGACAAGCTAAAAAACATCATCGATACACCTGTGGGCTCCAAAGTCTACAACCATTTGCGTGACTGTTTGTTGGATCGTCTCTGCACCCGCATCGCTGCCATTGACATCTTAGATTCGCCATCTTGCGACCCCAAACGATATACCCCAGAACAACTCACGCCTATAATCCAGGAAGCTTCAATCAAAAAACAGTAGTCCATCAACTCAAGAAAAATCCAAATTAAACGCAACAGCTCATCACTTAAACCCAACAATCATGTGACCTGCCCCTCAAAACCTATACCATTCTAAGCAAAAGAAAAACCCCGCTAAGTCATTAACTTAACGGGGTTTATTTCAATACACCCGAGAGGGTTCGAACCTCTAACCTGCGGTTCCGTAGACCGCTGCTCTATCCAGTTGAGCTACGGGTGCTCATTGATCTAGCCGGAGTACCGACTAGACGAAATATTATACGGTTTGATCCATGCTTGGCAAGTCACCACTCAAATAAATCTAGACAAACAGGTTACGCGCTTTCACGCACCACTAATTCAGGTTCAAAAAGCAAGCTTTGGACCACGGAATCATCACCCGAAAGACGCCCAAGTAGAAACAGACAAGTCTGCTGAGCCATTTTTAAGAAAGGCTGCCTGATGGTCGTTAATTGCGGACGTACTAGGCTCGCTAACTGAATGTCATCAAACCCAATCACTGCTAATTGCTCGGGAACTTTTAACCCCATTTTCTGAGCTGCGTACATTGCACCCACAGCCATCAAATCGTTGCTACAAATGATGGCATCTGTCTGAGGAGCTTGTTCAAGAAGCTTTGGCAGTAAAGCAGTCCCCGTTTCTACGGTGGATTGCCCTTGGGCCAAAATGCTCTTTGGAGTCACTTTAAGTTTTCGTGTTTTCATCGCCTCTGTGAAACTATCCACACGCTGTTTGTATGCCCAATTGGAAGTCTCACCTGAGAGGAATGCGATATGCCGCCTGCCAATACGGTTTAGATAACGAACTGCTTTATCAATCCCCGTCAGATTATTCACCGTCACATTATCCATAGGCAGTAAATTGTTTTGCTTACCGACATAGATCACCGGCGTTTGTTGATACGTTAACTCTTTAATATATTGATGCGATTGTTCAGAATGTGGACTTTCACAGCTATAGAGAATAATGCCATCGACATGATCTTGGAGCATGTACTGAAGCTGTTTATGCTCTTCGTCAATTGAACCATACGTGCAACCAAGGACCAGCGAATAGCCACGTTCCTGTAGCAAGTCATGAAACACATGTAGGGGCAAGCTGTAGGCAGGGTTGCCGATGTCCGGGACGATCACGCCGATGCGATTGGTTGAGCCTTTGCGTAAAGAGGCTGCGCGTGCGTCTGGACGATAGCCTGTTTACTTTACTGCTTTTTCAATTTTCAGCCGTGTCTTGGCGGAGACCTGGCCGTTATTAAAAAAGCGAGACACGGTTGAGGGGGCCACGCCCGCAATCTTGGCAATGGCTATAATGCCGGTGATTTTTTTTGTTGTCTTTTTTTGTCGTGTCACGCAGGAACCCTTTGGGGGCATTATATAACAATTGCATCAATTGTAAACGGAAACCTTTCCAGAAATGAAAAAGTTGCCCCAGGCTTAAAATCTTTATATAGATGCAATATATTTAAAAATTAATCACAAAACCCCTTGACAATCATTATTTTCAAAGCAATACTGGAATCGTTTCCATTTAACAACTTGTTTTTACAGGAATCAGATCATGGCATTACCAAACAATTTCAAAGACAAAGTTCTCGGCTGCTGGATTGGCAAATCAATCGGTGGAACCATTGGCGGGCCTCTTGAGGGCAATACGAACTTTCTAGACCTGCCTTATGAATACCCACAAATCAATATCGACAATGACGACCTAGACCTGCAACTTGTCTGGCTTCACCAACTTGAAAAACTAGGCTTAAACATCACCGCAGACGACTTAGGCGACGCATGGCTTACCCATGTCAAATTCCCTTTTGACGAATATGGTGTTGCGATGGCGAACCTGCGGATGGGGATCAAGCCCCCTGCTTGTGGCTATTTTAACAACTGGTTTACCAATGGCATGGGCTCACCGATCCGCAGTGAAATTTGGGCTTGCCTGTTCCCCGGACGACCTGAAATCGCAGGCTACTATGCTTATCTCGATGCACAGGTTGACCATTGGGATGAATCAGTCTGGGGCGAAATTCTTTTTGCTTGTATGGAAAGTATTGCCTTTGTTGAGTCCGATTTGCACAAAATAATCGACCAAGGACTCGAATTCATTCCTGATCACAGTTTGATGAAACAGGCCATTTTGTTGACCGTCAAGCTTCATGCAGAAGGTAAATCGCTGCGAGAAACGCGCGAAAAAATCCTTGCAGACTATAACCATCACAACTTTACAGACAGCGTGCAAAACGTGGCATTCACCATTGCAGGCCTGCTCTATGGCGGCGGTGATTTCCTTAAGTGCATCCTAGATGCTTCGGCATGTGGCTACGACGTAGACTGCACGGCTGCCACGGCAGG
>JAESSU010000195.1 GCA_016763955.1 Phycisphaeraceae bacterium
AAGCATTAATCCGGGTAACTCCGGCGGGCCCCTGCTTAACGTCCTTGGCGAATTGGTGGGAATCAACACTGCCATCCGCGCAGATGCTCAGAACATCGGCTTTGCAATCCCGGTAAACGATTTGCGCAAACTCCTGCCACAAATGCTCGCTATCGAAAATCGATCACGCTTAGAGTTTGGCATCCAAGTCTCCGACCGAGGCAATCGCCTGCGTGTGGTGCGCGTTAAAGTCGACTCCCCTGCTCACAAAGCAGGCATTAAGGTCGGTGATGAAATGACGCAAATCGACAAGCAACCCATCACCAATGCAGTGGACTATGTGATCGCTTTGGTGGGCAAAAATGCGGATGACATCGTCACAGTTTCCATCATCCGCAATGGGAAAAAGAAAACCTGCCAAGTTAAGATTAGTGAAAAACCCAAGCCGCAACTCGATCCACTACTTGAAAGTCTCTTCGGCTTAAAGGTCGGCATCATCACGCCTGAAATTGCACATGAAGCACGGCTGGGCCGAATCCAAGGCGTCTTTGTCATCGAAGTCTCACCCAATAGTCCTGCAAAAAACGCAGGCTTACGGCGTGGAGATATCATCACCACCCTCGGCGGATTAAGTACATCGGACACAAAAAATCTTGCGTTACAATTAGAAGCCGTCACCCCCGGCAACCGCGTCCGACTCGACATCTACCGTATCGCACAACGCAGCTACATCCGTACCCGTGTAATCCTCACGGCTAGATAAGGCACCCGCGTCACATAGTGACGCGGCTATATAATAAGACACAGCACAAACCAGCCTGTGAATTTTCCTCGACCCATATTCTCGTTACCATGTCAGCATCATGATTAAACTCACCGTCAACGGTCAAGAAAAACAAGTCGCCGATGCAACCACCGTCCGCCAGCTCATTATTGAACTTGAGCTAGGCAAAGCAGCCGTTGCAGTCGAAGTCAACCGCGAACTGATTCCTAAAAAAATCCACGAGTCCACCACCCTAAACGAGGGAGACACCGTAGAACTAGTCACACTCGTCGGCGGCGGCTAACCCCCCCCCGGAACCCCGACCCCCGGAAGTTTTCCCTGAGAATTCAGTATCATATTGACGATCCAATAATCTATTAACCGACCCTTTATTTAATACATCCATTCTAAAGGACACATCTGTGACCACTTCAAACCCAATCGTTGATCATCCACTAATCGTTGCAGGCCGTGAACTCAAAAGCCGTCTGATTGTCGGCACCGGCAAATACAAAGACTACACCACCATGCAACAGGCATTAGATGTCAGTGGCACGGATGTCGTCACCGTCGCGGTTCGCCGCGAACGTTTAGTCAATGACAAAGGCGAATCCCTTTTAGATTTTATCGACACCGACCGCTACACCATCCTCCCCAACACCGCAGGCTGCTTTACGGCTGATGATGCGATCCGCGTGGCTAGGCTTGGCCGTGAAATTCTTGACCAACTAAACAACCCGGGTAAACAATGGGTCAAACTCGAAGTTCTCGCAGACAAAAAAACCCTACTCCCCGATCCCATTGGCACACTCGAAGCCACCAAAGAACTCGTCAAAGACGGCTTTGATGTTCTATGTTACACCTCCGATGATCCGATCATGGCGATGAAGATTAAAGAAGCAGGCGCAGCAGCTGTGATGCCCGCAGGGTCACCGATTGGTTCCGGCCAAGGCGTGTTAAATCCCAATGCCATCCGCATCATTCTTGAGCTTCTTAAAGACGGTGATGAAACCTATCCCGTCATCGTAGACGCGGGCGTGGGTGCTGCATCAGATGTGGTGCAAGCTATGGAACTGGGTGCTGATGCGGTACTACTTAACACCGGCATTGCTCACGCTAAGGATGCCGTGCGTATGGGTAAAGCCATGTACCACGCCATCAACTCAGGCCGTGATTCATACCTCGCTGGCCGAATCCCCAAGAAACTCTACGCCACCGCATCGAGTCCTTGGGATGGTGTGATTACTTACATTCCGGGTGAGTGATTTTTTAATACATGCTTAACCGCCAAGACGCCAAAAACGCCAAGGTCGGAAGAGAAAAAAACCCTCAAGAAACTGATTTTCAGCTTCTTGAGGGTTTTCTTTTGACTTGAACCTGTCTTAACTTGGCGGCCTTGGCGGTAAAAAAAAATGCCTTACTACCTTCACGCAGGCCGACCACAACACTGCTTGAATTTCTTGTCACTGCCACATAGACACGGATCATTGCGGCCGACTTTTTTGCCGCTTTGTAGGGCTTGTTGTGTGATCATGCGGCGTTCTTGTTCAGCCACGATTTTTTCGACATTGATGTAATCACTTGCAGGCCGCTTTAGGCGCAAGACGGTGGACATCTTTTCGAAAGTTGGAATCGTGTGTTTATAAAATGCCATGTAACCTTCGCAGAGATAGGCTAAGCCCTCTTCACCATCGGGGGTTTTGAGGATACGGTCTTTGGGGCAGGCACCCCAGCAATATTTGAGATAATCACATTTCTTACAATATTGGGGCAAGGTGTCACGCTTGTCATCACCAAATTTTTTCTGCTGAGGGGACTCGGTCATCTCGGCGATGGTGTGATCGCGGATGTTGCCTAGGTGGAATTCCGGGCTCACATAATGGTCACAGGAATAGAGTCCGCCATCGTGTTCCAGAGCCATGGCATTGCCACAGGTTTCGGAATGAACGCAGAGGGATGACGGGTAGCCGTAGACCATGCCTAGCATGAGGTCGAAGTGTTGAACGAAGATTTTGCCCACATCATTTTTTTCGAGCCAGCGGTCGAATATGTTGTTGAGGAATTGGCCCCATTGATCGGGGTGTACGGAGCGGACACCGATTTTCTTGCCATCGGGTTGAAGGATGGGGAGGATGGGCCGCTGGACATTTTTCGCTTCGAGGATTTGGTCATGCTCGACGATGGGAATGAACTGGAAAAAAGTTGAGCCAATGGATTTGAGGAAGTCGTAGATTTCCACTGCATGGTCTGCATTGTCGTGATGCACGACGGTGAGGGTGTTAAAGTCGACTTTATATTTTTGAAGAACTTCGATGCCCCGCATGACATCTTTGAAGCTTCCCTTGCCTTGTTTGTCATAGCGATGAATATCGTGGATAGACTCTGGGCCATCCACGGAGACGCCCACGAGGAAATCATTTTTCTTGAGGAACACGCCCCACTCATCATCAAGAAGCGTGGCATTGGTTTGCAGCGCATTGATGATAGGCACGCCGGATCGGGCGTATTTTTTTTCTAGGTCAATGACTTTTTGGAAGAACGCAACGCCCATGAGTGTGGGCTCGCCGCCTTGGAATGCGAATGAGATCTCCGGCGCGTTGGCAGGCTGGCCTTCAATATACTGTTGGATGTAACGTTCAAGCTGATCATCATCCATGCGGAAATTGGACTTGCCCTCAAAGAGCTCTTCTTTTTCGAGATAGAAACAATATGAGCAGTCGAGGTTACAAATCGGGCCGATGGGTTTGGCCATCACATGAAACGGCAGCTTGGTTTGCATCAGTGGCAAAGACACATCGTTTGAACTTAATGGACTTCCAGAGTTTCCAGAAGCAGGGGCGGTATTTTTTGGCATAGTCCTCTATACTAATCAGTCTATGACAGAGTTTCCAGCCAAAACCCCACCCCCGGCCCCCCCGGAAGTCCCGGAAGTTCAGAAAGCTCTGCCCCAGTTCCCCTCAGAACTTCCGGGGGCGGAACTTCCGGGGGGATGTACACTCGGCATTCTCGCAAGTGGTCGCAGAATCGCT
>JAESSU010000196.1 GCA_016763955.1 Phycisphaeraceae bacterium
ACTTCCCAAAGACACAGGCATTTTAGGCATCTACAAACCTACTAACTCCGACAAGCTTGTTTTACCTCCTTTTGCTATTCGCTTTGATGAAAAAGGACAACTTGCTGTCACAGACTCAACTGACGCTACAACCTTCGTTTACTATGACGCTAACAATGATGACATAATCAACATATCTACAGGTAATGGGAAAGACCGTGCAAACCCTTACCCCGATGGCACTGAGTACATCATCGACGAATGGGCCCCTAAGCAAAGCACAGCAAACACTGGAAATGGCGCTACGGAATCCTATAAATTGCCATTTGAAAAACTTGAAGCTGTTGTTGGAGTTATTATTTTTTCTAAACGTGAATTGCGTGAAGATGGCGGTGTATTCCCCGGCATCTTGACATTCACATCAAATAGTACAAACAGTGGCTGTGGATTTGATAGTAACAACATAGCATTAGGATGCGCCACCTTGCAAGATTGGCTTGAAAGGCACGGCGAAGTCCTGTTCTTTAGCCGCTACACCGGTGCCCTACTTAAACACAAGTAAGTAAAAAAGCCATGAAAAAAAACTTTCTCAAAAAACGTTCGCATCACAAAGGCTTTACCTTACTTGAGGTCTTGCTAGCCATGGGCATCTTTGCTATCGGTTTTGTGTTCATTGCCGCTATTTTCCCAGTTGCAGCACTACTTCAAAAAGAAGCAGCAGATATCGTCAACGCACAACAGATTAAACGTGATCTTGATGCTATTATGACTTCAATTCAAATTTTTGCAGATAATGGGACGACTACCGATGTCAAAAGTGGTTTGCCAGTGGCATTTCAAACTGACCAGCAGATTTATCCCGCCAATCCTGACTGGTTAGATTCTTTATCAACAAATAAATATTGGCCACTTGGTATTCGAAGCTTTCCTAGTTACATCTCGCCGGACACAATTAATACTCCAACAACTCCGCTGATTAAACGAAAGTTTTTTACCGTACCTCTCTTTTTGGACACTAACAGTGCGGCAGGGGTTGCGGCTTCTGGTGTGGTTGCAAAAGTTTTTGTCATGATCCGAAAAAACGCGAGTTATCCTAAAAACCCAACACTAAAATCCCCGACAAACATCCCCCTCTCTTTTACAACCGCAGATTGTGCAAATTCTGTTAATGATGATTACGTGCCTAAAGTATTTAAAATTGAAGCAACAAATAATGGAACTGCAACCTTTAAGATCAAATCTGCCACAGACAATATAGACAGAGATAACAATGGCGATCCAGACCTAATCGATCAGGGTGACATTATTTTAGATAACAACGGCAATGATTACACCGTAATTGAAGTAAGTGATGATGGGCAGACGCTTACGGTAGATACAACCATACTAACTTATCCTCAAGCCATAACACATCTCTGGTTTGCTTACCCCGGAGAAGAGGTGACTAACAAGCCCTCGAGAAAAAACAGTCCAGCAATCCTAATTACGACAATCACTGGAGTCGCAAAATGAAACTATTTTCTCTCCAGCATCAACGTGCTTTCACACTCATGGAACTAATCGTCTCGATTGCGATTATTTCAATGATGCTGTTCCTGATTAACCGTATCTTCTTTGATACGACCAAAGCAGTGAGCCTTGGCATTGCAACCAGCAAAATCATCAGCAATACCCGCACCGTGGGCGAGCAATTGGCAGATGATTTTGAAGCAATGAAAGGGCCAGACAGCGTAGCAAGTAGTGACGCAGGGTTTTTAATTATTGTTAATAATATTTACGAATATACGCCTTATCTTGATGGACGTGATGATAATGGAGTCATTGAAGGCGACCGCGCTACGGTAGGTGGACGTTCCGTTCGCAGTGATCAAATCTGTTTCATTCAATCCAGTACTTCAACATCAACATTAACACAAACAGATTCTACGAAAAACTCTTATGTTGGTAGTGTCAGCACAAACTATTCCCGTTTATGGTACGGGCATATTCGTCAATTTCCCGAAAGCGGTAACCCCACACATGATTTAGGTGACGATGCAACTCCAGACGCATACGCCACAAATTGGGTACTGGGTCGCCAACAGTTGTTTCTTGATGAAACACCACCTGGCGACACTTACGCAAAATTCACAGATACCAATTGGAAGGATGCTAAGTTCAACATTGATTTTTATCTTGCTCAAACAGATGTTTTAAATAAGCAACTTAGAAACACATTAACTCCATTCGGAATTCTTGATGAATTAGAAACCGAAATAACATGGTCTGGCTATAGTGCGGCCCTCTTGACTGACAAGTTTTACGTTTTTAATACAAGCTCAAAAAGATTATCCGCAAGAACCATACCCACAATCGCACAATTAACTACCACCAGCATTGCTCAAATGCATCCGTACTTCATGAATAATGTCAGTGATTTTATCGTCGAATTTGCAGGGGATTATGACGGGTCTGGCAAGATTGATTTAGATGGTTCTAATATCAAATGGTATGGCCTTGGTGTTGCTCTACCCAATGCTATAGGTGAACCTTTTGGACAACTATCTACGGATGATCCTAGAACTATCACCAAACCTTATATTGACACTAATACGGCTACAAAACGTGTTGTCATATTCAATCACAAAGACACCACTTACTGGCCAAAATTACTTCGAATTCGCTACCGCTTGCATGATCCCAAAGGGCGGTTGCTGGGCATTGATGTGGATGCGGCCGGTGTCGTTAAGGATGATGGCGAGCCGGGCAAATGGTTTGAAGTGATTGTCAAAGTTCAGTAAGCAGTAACAAGGATCACATACTATGAAAAATCAACAGCAAATACACACGCGGCAACGTGGGTCAGTGATGCTCTTTGTGATCGTGCTACTGGTTCTGCTGGCACTCATCGGGACAGCCTATATCCAACAAGCTCGCTATGACCAGATCGCAGCAACCGCATCAATCAAAAACAATATAGGCACCGTTGCAAATGCAACCCTTGCCTACATCGGTGAAGTTCTCAAAAATGACCTGCTCAACGATAGTGCCACCACCATGTTCGATGGCACCACCGACGAGCCATACGACTATCCGTGGACGAACAATGGTTCTACTTTCCAAGTGAGATATTGGGACGAACCGACCGACACCTATAAGGACGCAGCAGCTGATGGCGGAACGCTTGATGACACATGGTTAGCGAGTACGGAACCGGACTTATCAGGGCCCCATTACAGTTGGGATCATATCACCAACCTCAATGGACTGTTCTTAAGAATCCCTAAAAGTACTAGTCTAACAAAAACAAAGCCCTTCGAATCCGTCGTAACGGTTCCTCTCACATGGCAAACAGATACAAACGTGCCGATGACTGGAGCAACTAGCAACATTGCGAACATGGACAATGCAAACGCGGATGCTGATTACGAAGACGTTGGTGTAGATGCTGATGGTGATGGTATTTTAGATAGCAAATGGACATGGGCTCCGATCCGTCAAATCTCGGGCATCAGTTACGTCATGGCAGTACGCATCATTGATAACTCATCTATGGTCAATGCAAACGTAGCTTTAGGACAAGTCACTGCATCAGATACGTTCGACACTTCCGTTATTGGCCTAAGTGCGCCGCGATGGTTGTTCCCAACGGAATTGGACTTTTCTAACTTCTATTTCAAAACAGATGCCTTCGCAACCGCGGCTGCGTTGAACACTTATTTCGACTATCGATTTGTTGGCACGGGGCCGGGCAGTCCGCTTATCCCTTGGTATGGAAGTGCTGACACACGCTTTGACTTTTGGACGAAGGCTGCAAGTCTTTGGGGGAATTACGGCACAGGATACAAGTCGTTGACAACCAATGACGAACTGGAAATGCGTTTTCGAAATGGACTAAACAACATTGATATCGACTCGTCTTTGGAAACCAGTGGCATCGGTAGTTTTCTGAGGAAAACCAGTGCCACGGAATCGACCTATGATGACTGGGACGGCGCGACGGTATCTACCAAGAAAACCTTTTTTGAAAATGAACCACGGCATCAGATTACGGCTCACAGCGGAGCGTCTATCTATGCCATGCGGTTAGCTGACCGCTCGACAGACATCACATTTAACGGTACGACCTACACCCCTGCTCAATTTAATGACTCTGCATTTTTATTGAAGAAGGATATCAACAGTCTTTCATCCAATGATCTGGCGTTGGAGGTCTTTAAGGTTCTGTCACGAGGCTCGTTTAATGGGTTATCGCTTGCCGATATTCAAACGTATACCAATCAGTTTGTCGCTAGCTTTGAGGATCATTTTGATGAAGACAACCTGATGACCACATACCAAGGTATGAACGGCGTTGAAGCGTGGCCAGCCATCGCGGAAGTCTATACGCAACGTCCTGTAAACGTGACCGCATTTGTCGCAGGCAGTCAAACCAATTTCTGGAATGCGACAGGAACCCCCACCGGCAAGACAGGCTACGTGATTGAAATCATCAATCCACACACCAAGCCGATTCCAATCTCGGATATACATATCGACCTGACGTACAAGGATAGTACCGACACTTCGATAACCAATACAGTTCAATTCGACCCCACCGGCAGTTTGCCAGTCAGTACACTTAGTGAGATTATCAGTACAACGGTGAAGGATGCTAACCATGGTGACGAGTGGCTGTACCCCGGCCAGCAGGTACTGATTTATCACGATTCCACGGGAGGCTCGACTGATTCGCTAACCAGCACCCTATTACAAAATCGTGATTCTGTTGCCGATTATATTTTTGACAATAATTACAATGCTTGGGCAACAGCGACGGCATATGTTGCTGGTAATTTTGTCTATCAAGCATTTTCTAGTAAGTATGCTGTTTATGAATGTTTGATCGCTCACACTTCCGATGCTGCGAAGAAACCCAATGATTCATCCCAATCCTATTTAACACCTCATAGCTATTGGCGACGCAAGATCATTGCTGTGGATGGCGGGACATGGCCTGTCTTAGACAGTGACTATTATTCTACAGGCAAGGTCAAGGTGAATTTGTATCCTGCTACGCAAGCGGCCGGTACCAAGGCAAGTTTCCCCTATCAGTCCGTTACTGTTAAAGCATGGGATGATGGTGATAGTGTGTTTTCAGCTGATGTTGCCTATGACTTGGTAAATAATTGGATCACTGGTACGACTTATAATTTAAATGACAAAGTTAGAAATTTCAACGCTTCTAATTTAATCTACCGATGGACAAATGCAACCTCTAGCATAAGCGTCACGTCTCCTGAACTTGATCCAACCAATTGGGCAATCGCAGCTGACGAAAACATTTTATATGCTCAGGCTAATTCGGTAGGCAGTGTCGATGGACTTGAAGCGTTGGCCCTTAAGGACGGCGACTTTTTCATTAACGATAGCACCTCGCAAACGCCTGTTGCCCCGCATTCGGAATTCTTTGCTCAGATTGCCAAGACTTCCAAGATTTTGAGTCCCGTCGCATGGATAGATAATCATACCTACGCAATAGACGATACGGTCGTGGAGAACTTGATCTATTACGCTTGTGTCGTCGGTCACACTGTTCCTCTTACGGGTCTATTCACTGATGACAGTGACAAGTGGGTCAAGATTTCTTTTGGGGGCCGTACTACGCCTGTCAGCGGAGTTCGAGGGAACTTGGATCAATTGCTGATGACCGACATGCGTGGCACACATGATTTCTGGCAAGATGGTCGCGATTATTTTGTCGGTGATGTGGTTCGCAACCAAAATGGAACACGCATGTACAACTGCATTCTCGGTCACACGGCAAGTACAGCAAGTAACAAGCCTATCACTGGTTCGTCATGGGCAACCAACTGGGTCGAACATTGGCGTTCGGCTAGCAATGGCTATCCAATTTCTAATATCACAGAACTTGCGCAAATTTTTGTGGCAGGCCCTCAGGCTGGCACCACTCTCCCGGACATTTTGGGGATTAACACACTCAC
>JAESSU010000197.1 GCA_016763955.1 Phycisphaeraceae bacterium
ATCCTCATTTCAAATCATTCAAAGATCAGACAGTATAAAGACACAAGCGATACAGAACAAGGTCGCTATGACTTGCCCACCCCTAACGCGATCACATCTAGCCAAAAGGATCATACAAAAGTTCAATCGATGGCGCGTTAGATGGATCATAAGGTAGCTGCTGACCGCGGCCAAGTCGTGAATCAAACCGCTCAATTGGCAAATTCAATATGCCCTGGATTGCTGCATATTCATCACGCAAAAGCTTTTTGATATCGACCCCCATAAAGACCTCAGGCAAGTCCGTAAACTTACTTTGAGCCGTTAGCCAAACTGCCCGAACACCTCTAGGGTTCCCTCGCCTAACATGCTCTAACACCACAGCACATTGAATTAAACCTTGATAAAACAACTTCCGAGGCCTGCAAGCCATCACCCAGACATCTTCCCACGTTTCATGAGCATCAAACCACTCCTGCTCATTAAACAGTCGCAGGCCCTCGTGAAAAATGGCAGCTTCGTCAAAGGTTTCGTCTTGCATAATTAGGTCAACAAAATAACGCCCATGCAACCGTCATGGTCATTGCCCAGCTAGGATACAATAGGACACCCCCCCGGTTCACTGACACCCACAAAAACTTCCGGGGGGCCGGCGGGGGTTAATCGTCGGTTTTCATTTGGCGGTAGAGGTCCAGATAGAATTCAAGAAGTTCTTTACCTTGGATTGATTTGCTTCGAGTGTGTTGAAAGCCGAATCGATCAAAGAGGCCGATCACTGATTCAGTGTCGAATCGAGTATCTAAAACCACTTTGAGAAACTTGTGAATTTTGCAATGCTCTAGTGCGTGTTCAAGTAAGCGAGCACCAATGTTGGTGTTTTGCCATGCTTTATCAACACGCAGGCGACGAACTTCGCCAGCATGTCCATCCTGCTCATGAAAGCACCCAATCATCCCAAGGACTTTGTCATCGAGTTCAGCAACCCAGAAATGATTGCTGTCTTCGCTAAAGTAAGCTTCTTGAATATTGTCAATGTCCGCCCCTGTATCATTGGCAGCAATCTGGCCGGTCAATAACCCATCGGTGTATAAGCGTGCTACCGATAGCTGGTCATTCGTGTGGTAAGTACGAACGATGAGGTTTTCAACTTCTATATGATCCTGCATTGACTGCATTAAATAATGGTCCTGTCGCGTTAGTTAAGTCTTGCCCGGAATTTCCCGCATGGGTATTTTAACAGCTTTTGTCGATTGGGAAAAATGTTAACTGGTCATTTTCTGTATCCAACAATGCTACGGTATAAGATCCGGCCCGATATAAGGCTCCAGGATTGATGACCCGCGTCTGTCCCACACGGTCGTCTTTTACCATATGTGTATGCCCATGACAGAGATAGCGAACCTGATCCTGTAACGGCCCATCAAAAGCAGACGACTGATCGCCATGAAAATAAACCATGACACTACCGTCATTTAATTGTAGCCGCCCCACCGGATGATCGACCACAATTCCTAATTCCGTAGCATAACGAGTCAAATCACTCACGTCCCAATCCACATTCCCAAAAACTAAATTCACCGGCACAGTCTCCCCCGGCTTCTCAGGATGCCCAACCAATAAAGCATCAATCACCTCAGGACTGCCCACATCACCAAGATAAATGAGCCGACGAGCACCCTCACGCACCAGCAACGCCGATGCATCAGAAGTAATTTTACCCCGCCCGTGAGCATCAGATAGAAGGCCGATTTTTGCCAAGTTATTGCCCTATCAAACTTTAGACTCAAAATAGTCTAATGATAAATTCACCTAAACGCTCAAATAACTTTAAGCGATACGCTCATCCATCAAAATGTTAAAATATTGACTTTCCCGACCATAAACAGGATCGTAAGTCGTATGGCTGACATCTTAGCAAACATAATCGACCGTAAGCGACAAGATTTATTGGACCTGCAAAAAAAGGTTAGTTTTGACACTTTAACCCATCAAATTGCGGATGCCCGACCCGTTCGAGACTTCTATCTAGCAATGACTCAGCCCAAGGGACAATTATGCGTCCTCTCAGAAGTCAAAAAAGCCAGCCCCTCAGCAGGTCTCATCCGCGAAGACTTTGATGCAGTCGCTATTGCCAAAGCATATGCAGCAAATGGTGCTAGCGCCATTAGCTGTCTCACCGACGAGCCGTTCTTCCAAGGCTCACTTGCCTATCTATCAGCCATTAGCAAAGCAGTTGATTTACCTGTGATGCGCAAAGATTTTATCATTGACCCGTACCAAATCTATGAAGCTCGCGCAGCGGGTGCTGATGCACTATTGCTCATCGCTGAGTGCTTATCACCCCAAGCACTTTACAGCCTACATAAACTCACCGGCGAGTTGGACATGAGTTGCCTACTCGAAATTTTCGACCCGGCTAATCTGGATATCGCCCAACAAGTCATCGCTGACCAGCCGCAAACCCCCACACTTTTGGGCATCAACAACCGCGACCTCAAAGCCATGGTCACGCACTTGGATCACACGCTAAACCTCGTGCCCAAAATCCACAACCTAGATATTCTCGTCAGTGAGTCGGGCATTAAAACCGGCGAAGATGTCCGCCGCCTGCGCTCCAATGGCATCCACCGAATCCTCATCGGCGAACACCTCATGCGCCAACCCGACCCCGGCAAAGCACTGGCTAAATTAATCGCCGATTCAGAAATCTAATCAACACCCTGCCATCGAATGACTCCAAACACTCACGGAAACTGGATCGACCCCAAACGTTTTTCAGATCAACAAGAACGCCAGTGGCTGTGAGTTGGGTTAACTAGATCCTTGTGAATCCAACCGTAGTGTATGCATTGAGCAATAGCTGCGATGCGGTGCATCACTGACCCGTGCCACAAGAGTGGCAGGGTTTTTTGAGACGCTACGATTGGTTTGATGATGCTCTAAACAGCAGGTTGCATGAGTAAACAAAATTAACCGCAGCGGCAAGCAATTAAAAAGAACATCATAAATTATTCAAACTAAACCCACAGGCCGCAATACCATTTCACGTCCCCCCCGTTTCGTTACCTCAGATCGCTGTTTTATAAAATCTCAATCCCCACGATAGCCGAGTACGAAATAGGTACCCGTCACCCTGAAAGTACGAACCATGTTATCGATACTAGCCCACTGGACATGACCATCTACAAAGCCATTGTTGCCCCCCGCATAGGAATGGTTGTATTTACTCTTGCGAACTTCCACACTCTCGGCGGGACGATCAAGAAGGTAGTCGTTAAACAGAATATCCCTACTGGGTTCGACACCGACTTCGTCGATGATTTTGATTTCCCTGTGTCCGTTTTGAAACGTGCCTGATATACCGTCCACAGCAGCCGATCCGGGGATGGCAGCGTGGTAGCCATAATAGCCATAAGAAAGCCTGTAACGGCCAAGGTTGCTGATATCTCCATATGTTCCAAAGCCTGGCCCCTTTTCCGGACAGGCCAGGATCGGTGGAAGCGTAGCAGTCGCTGGTCCCAATTTCAGGTAATCGGCAAAGATAGGATAGGTCTTGGCAAGGTTGATTAAGTTCGGAAAACGCATATCCGACTTACTGGGGCTGCTGGTTCCTTGGTACACGGGAATGGTGTACTGCTTGGAATCCGCAGCATAGGCGGCCACTGTGATATTCAGTTGCCGCATCGAAGAGGCGCATTGAATCCGCATTGCCGAACGTCGCGCCCCACGCAACGCTGGCAGCAGGATCGCGATGAGCAATGCAATAATTGATATTACAACCAGAAGCTCAATGAGCGTAAAAGCTTTTTTGAGATGATTGGTGCCTGTGATTCTCGTAAACATAAAAGTGTTCCTTTTAAAAGTGGACGGCCAATAAAGACCATCAATGAGTCGTACCGATCTCTCTTCACACTGCACGGTCGATCTTTTCGTCATCACACGCAATTGCCATCTATGGCCTATCGATCAAACTCCCCGGCTCGCGAGTTTAAAAATCACTATTCATGCTTTTACGAAACAAGCCGTTCTTTTCAAAAATGCTTGTTTCGTAATATTATGGCTTTAATTTATAATTAAATTATATGCATCATAAATGTATTGGCAATAGACAAATCGTGCAAAATATTACCCTTTATTGATATTGTTTGGTTTTAAAAATTGGAACCAAGCAAAAATGATCAACTTACTTTAGACGGGTAACGTATCTTTGGGGGTCAGCCCTGCGTCGTCGAAAAGGTCAGACCCGTTTCGATACCCCACCTGTGACAATAGCAAGCCTCAAATGTGGTCAATAAAGTGTATGTTTGTATTAAGTGAGCGTGCCAGATGGCTGATATGACACTATATGCGGCTTACTCGGTCAGAACTAGAGCTATTGTGCCACAAATCAAGGAGATATTTATGAGTGTTTTAAGAACCATCATAGATAAGGTCGACCTGCGAATTTCCTTGAAACTGGCCGAACGTATCTGGTTTTTGCCAGTGTGCGTGGCGGTTTTGACAGTGGGAATGTTGTGTACCTGGCTAATTGTCTCGAAGGTCGATAGCACGATGGAAGCGGAGCTAGTTGTTCAGACACAATTAGTGACCAGTGCTGTGAACATAGACCGCGTCAAATCACTTTCCGGCAGCGAAGCTGATCTTAATTCTCCGGCGTACCTACAGCTCAAGAAACAATTTGCACAAACTAAAAAAGCCAACCCCAAGTGCCGGTTCATTTATCTCATAGGCCGCAAGCCTGATGGTGCAGTCTTCTTCTTCGTGGACAACGAGCCAGTCGGAGCTGAGAATGAATCGCCTGCTGGAATGCTTTACGACGATGTGCCTAACGGCATTCGACAGGTATTCGACACTAAAAAAGCTAACACACACGGACCGTATACGGATCAATGGGGTACTTTCATAAGCGGCGTAGTGCCAATTATAGACCGCAATACAGGCGAAACGATCGCAATATTATGCATGGACATAGATGCGAAAACATGGAAATGGGATGTCGCCGTTGCCTCTGCTTTGCCTGTCGGGCTTATGCTGACACTGCTAATCGTGCTTGTGTCGGGGATAACAATGGTAATCCATCTAGACAAAATAAATGTTTCAGTCAGACCGGTTCAGAGGCGTTTGATGGTTCCGCTGGCGGTTGTGCTACTGATGCTTGTTGGCGGGTTTGTAACGGTAATGGTAATCGACCAGCAGAAAGAACTTAACCAGTCCAGTCGGAGGAAAATGGAGGCGGTTTCATACGATTTGAAGGAGTCTATAAAAACACAGTCCCAACTACTATCTGCCCTAGAAAATGTTTTGCACTACGAAGTGGACCTTATCGATGCGTTAAAGCACGGGACAGAGAACGCCTGCTAGCAGACTATGAACCCGTCTTTAAGCAACTTCGGGCCAAGAACGATATCACGCATTTTTATTTCCATCGCCCCGACCGGGTCAATCTGCTGCGGGTACACAACCCCGACAGGAGCGGCGACCTGATCAACCGTTTCACTATCCTTGAGGCTGAGCGTACAAAGCAGACGGCATGGGGCATTGAATTGGGACGGCTTGGCACCTTCACGCTGCGAGTGGTGCGGCCGGTTTTCGATGGCAAAACACTCCTCGGCTACCTTGAACTGGGTAAGGAGATCGAGAATCTTCTCAAAGACCTCTCCAACAAACACGGCGTTGAACTGACTGCGACCATTCGCAAAAACCTCCTGAAGCGTCAAAGTTGGGAATCGGGCATGAAAATACTTGGCCGAGAGGCCAACTGGGATCGCTTTGCCGACGATGTCATTATCTACTCATCTCTGGACCGATTCCCCGACACAGCTGGGAAGTTTGTCGGCGAAAAGAACCATATACCCGAAGATGTAACTGCCGAAGCAATTGTTGATGGCAAATCATGCCGTGTTCTAAACAAACCCTTGTTCGATGCTTCGGGCACCGAGGTGGGCGATTTGATCATTATACATGACATTTCTAAAGAAAAAGCAGAGTTGTCTCGTGTCATTTTCATGGTATCAGAGGCAGCATTGATTCTTATGGTCGGACTCTTTGGGTTTCTGTTTATCCTACTACGACGAACCGACCAGGGCATCTGTTTGCAGCAGGAAAAACTTACAAAAGCTAAAGAAACAGCCCATTCTATGATGGTGGAGACCGATAAGGCCAAAAAAGAAATTGAAGAAGTTAACCAACACCTGGAGTTAGCAACCATGTTAGCTAACAATATGGCTGCCCAGGCTGAAATGGCAAGTGCAGCCAAGAGCCAGTTTCTAGCCAATATGAGTCATGAAATTCGTACGCCAATGAACGCGATTTTGGGCTTCAGCGATTTACTGGCAGATGAAGACTTAACCGATAAGCAAAAGCAGGATGTCAATCTCATCAGGGACTCAGGCCGCAATCTGCTGACACTCATAAATGACATCCTAGATTTCTCCAAGATCGAGGCTGGCCAACTAGATACCGAGATGATTGATTGCTCATTGGCCAAGTTACTCAATTCTGTTGAGTCGTTGATGAGATCGAAAGCGACAGAAAAAAGACTTGAATTTAAAGTTGTGGAAAGTCACGGCCTGCCCGCACAAATACACAGTGACCCAACTCGACTCAATCAGTGTTTAATCAACCTTATAGGCAATGCCCTTAAATTCACCCAAAATGGATATGTGCATCTAAATGTTTCCTTAGAGCAACGGGGAGATAAGCCATTTATCCGTTTCGATGTCGAAGATACCGGTATTGGTATCCCGAAAAACAAACAGGCAAAAATCTTTGAATCGTTCACTCAGGCCGATGGAGATACAACCCGTAAATATGGCGGTACGGGACTTGGACTGACCATCGCGAGGCAACTGGCAGAGCTTTTGGGCG
>JAESSU010000198.1 GCA_016763955.1 Phycisphaeraceae bacterium
GAGCTGTCCGGCGTGTACAAAATAGGCGCGATGCGTATCAGATAGATGTATTAAAGTTTTTTTGCTCGATCACGGTGATTGTTTTGAACAACCGCACCGTTTTCATAAGCAGCTGCGATGCAACGCATCGCTGATCCGTGCTACAGATATGGCACGGCATTGAGACACGACTGATGCATTTGGTGACTTTGATCAAGTGTAAGGTGGGCTTGCCTAGTCTTTAAGCTTTCATGGCATCTGAAATTTTATTCATATGATTCGCAAGGTATCAGCGACACGTTGCAGTGATTGTGATATCTTTGCTAAGCGAGTGATAATTGATAGAGTGCATGACTCGGGGGAAAGTATGTCAGATTTCTGTTGCCCGTTGTGTCTCAAAGATGCCAAAGCCAAAAAAGCCAAACCTCTTTATGGCACCAAAGTCTGCAAGAAGTGTTATTACGGTTTGGCTAATCGCAGACAATTTGCTTACCTCATTGATCTCTTTGCTTGGTGGCCCATTGGGTTTGGAGTTACCGCTGGGGCTGAATTGATAATGACTTGGACCAATTTCAAAGCAATCCGGGAGGGGCTGCTGGGGCAGGAACGTCAGTGGGGTCTAGTGTGTTGTTTCTTCTAATCAATATTCTTTTAAGCTATATTTTTTTGCCGATGATCTTCGGCTTGAAAGATGGCTTTGCAGGCAAATCATTGGGTAAGCTGATTTGCGGCGTGGAAGTGATCGATATAGATACTCAGAAGCCTATTGGATTTGCCCGTGCGTTTAAACGGAATTTAGTGTTAATGATTCCCCTTATGCCCATTGTGGTTGCCTTTACATTGGCTAAAGGGCGACGATTTGGTGATAAGTGGGCGAACACCAAAGTGGTTCTCCGCAAAGCACGCAACCATCCCATTTTTACGGGCGGCCTAGTTTGTGAACGCTGCCAATACAATCTCACTGGTAACACATCTGGCAGTTGTCCGGAGTGCGGACGGGCCATTTCTGGGCAGAATCTTAACAAGTTGACCGAAGAATCTAAAGACCCCGTTGAACTTGTCTAGCAGTTTGGTCTGCTTTATTTAATGCGTCAGACGGATCCCATACTTTGCTTGCGGCTTAGAATATTTTGCGAAATTACCTTCCGCTTTAAAACATTCACTCACGCGGGAATCCTTCGGCTTCCCGCGGCTTTTTCTAACAAAAGCCGCAGGAAGTGACATAGTCAATTCCTGCGGGCGACGGCGGGGAGCAGATGATTATGCAAAATGATCTAGTATTGGATTTTGCTCTTGAAATTGAGTTGGATGTGATTGGTTTTTGAGTTGATCCATTAATGCCCCCATCTCATGTTGCTTTGATACAACATGATCCCCATTCGTTACAGCCGTTACATCTCACGCAATCTGCGGTGAACTTTAAATACCAAGTTCATTTTTCACTCATCACTTGATTTTGGTGTTACGTTACAAAAGCCCCGGGGAAGGACCACTTTGTGAATCCTGCTGCGCTGTCTTTATAGCTGCAAAGCATCAGTAATTGGAATTTGATCTGTATTGGATCAGGAGAGGAAAAGTCATGGCAACGATGACTGTTCAAGTTTGGGACGCGACAGGCAATAAACGTCAAGATGTGGATATCCCCAGTGATGCGCCGATTAACCGCGTCGTGGTGGTGCTCCTTGACTGCATGAAAATGCCTCAGTTTGCGCCCGATGGTCAACCCCTAAGTTACAAGTTCCATCATAAAGCTTCAGGTCGGCAGCTCAGCGACTCACAAACGCTTGAGCAGTCGGGCGTGCAAGATGGTGATGTCCTTCGCTTGCAACCGGAAATCACCGCAGGCAGGTGTAAGAACTTTACGAAATAGCAATGGCTTGCCGAGCCGGACTGTGTCAGTCCGGTCAGCATCGATGACATCCTTTGGATCACAAATACAACAAGTGAACACATAAAAAATTCAGGCAATTTAGAGATGACGCAAACGCCCGAAAAACTTGACCTTACCCATCAGATCAATAAACAGGAAGACCGCTTTGATCGGTTCCGTTTAATTAGTTGGTGGGATCAGAACCGCTTGGCTTCGGCTAAGGTGCTGGTGGTCGGTGCAGGTGCATTGGGTAATGAACTGGTAAAAAATCTGGCATTACTGGGAATCGGTAACGTGCTGATTGCGGACATGGATGCGATTGAAAATTCGAACCTTTCACGTTCCGTGCTTTACCGTGAAAAAGACAACGGCACGCAAAAGTCCATCACCGCAGCACGCGCAGCTAAAGACATTTACCCGGACATCAAAGTGCATCACTTTGATGGCAACGTGGTTCACGATCTGGGATTGGGCGTGTACCGCTGGGCAGATGTGATTCTTGGGGGTCTTGATAATCGTGAAGCTCGATTGTCTATCAATCGCAATTGTTACAAAGTTAATAAAACTTGGATCGACGGCGCGATCGAACAAATTCAGGGTGTTGTTCGTGTCTTTTCGCCTCCGGGTCCTTGTTATGAATGCACGATGAGCGAGATGGATTGGAAGCTGCTGCAATTGCGGCGGTCATGCAATCTACTTTCACGTGAGCAGATGATCACCGGCCACACGCCCACGACACCCACGATTAGTTCCATCATTGCAGGGGTGCAATCACAAGAAGCAGTCAAACTGCTCCATGGCATGGAAACCATCGCCGGCAGCGGTTGGGTTTTTAACGGCTTGACCACCGAAGCCTACAGCATCAACTATCCACGCAAAGAAGAATGCTACTCGCATGACACGATCACGCAGTTTGTCAGTTTAGATAGCGGCGTGCAAGACATCACCGTCAGAGAACTCTTAAATCAGGCGATCAAGATGCTCGGGTCGGATGTGCAATTGGAATTGCCCCGTGAAATTTTGTCATCGCTAACGTGCCCAAAGTGTGGTGATCAAGAAGAACTCTTTGCATCACTGGGCAAAGTTCCCACAAGCAAGGCAGCATGTCCAGCATGTGGCCATGAGTTGCGGGACATCCAAACGTTTTTCAAAATCAAAGGTGATGAGCCTTTCATCGACCGGACACTAGCGAGTATTGGTGTGCCACCGTTTGACATTATTATTGCCCGAAGTGGCAGCCGCGCCGTTGGGTTTGAACTCACCGGTGATGCGGTTAGTGTGCTAGGCCCATTATTAGAGACACAGGAGGCGATTGAATGGTCGTAATCTGTCAGTCTGTTTTAGATGCGATTCATGCCCATGGCAATGCTTATCGCAGTGTTGAAGTGTGCGGCGTATTTGTCGGTGATGTGCGTGAAGTGGATGGCAAACAAGTGACCTACACCACCGCGATCATCCAAGGCGAAGGTGCGACCCATCAAGCAGGTGCAGTGACATTCACCGCTGATACATGGACGCATATTCAGCAGACGATGGATAACAAATATGAGGATCAGCGCATTGTCGGATGGTATCACACACATCCGAATTTCGGCATTTTCCTTTCGGAGATGGACCTGTTTATTCATGAACAGTTTTTCGATTTCGATTGGCAAATTGCCTTTGTGTATGACCCGGTTCGACTTGAAGATGGACTCTTTACATGGCAAGACGGTAAGACGTTGCCTGCGGAGTTTGAGATAGACGACGACACGGCGGGTGCCAAGATTCAACAGAAGCTCAACACGATTGAGCAACTTAAGAAATGGCATCACCGCATGAAAATCATGCTCGCTGTGACGTTGATGTTTTTTATGGTGGCAATTAGCTGGTGGGTTGTATTACCCCTAGTGGTTCATGAGTAATTTGAGGACATGGAGCTGACGTATGGCTGGCGAAAAAATCACGATTACGATTGATGACCTGCATTCCCCGGATGTTGAGCAGAAGCTCGAACGTGCCCAGGCGATTGAGGAGGCTCACAAGCATTACGTGCAACAGCAAGCTGCTGCGCCCCCGATGGTCAATGCGGGCAAAGCGAGTTTTATGTACAACGCGGCGGTCTACATGGCCATCTTCGGTTTGATAGGCGGTCTTCTTGCATGGGGGCTTAGCGAGGGGTTTACCACGCTGGTTCCCAATCGTTATATGCAAATGCAGGAGATGGACAACCGACGCGTGGATGTCATCGCGCAACTCCAAGAAGGCAGCATCATGGAGATGCAGGCTGAAAGTCAGTTGCTGGAAATTTACGCAGACTATCCGAGCAATCCTTATGCACAGATTCTAAGCGATGTGACGTTGACCGCAGAGCAACAATCAGAGGCGATTGGCAAGAGGCTTGAGCTAGATGCTTTGCCGAACTTTGTGCATCGTTTTGTCTGGTACACCGTTGTCGGTGTGATGTTTGCATTCTTGCTTGCAGTGGCTGAACCGATGATGACACGCAATCGACGCGGGGTTGTACTTAATGGTGCAGTGGGCATTGGCTTGTCACTGGTAGGTGCTGCGGTTATTGGATTGTTCATCAACAAAATTTATCACTTGCTTGGCGGCGGCACGCTTGATGCATCCTTCATCAGACAGGTGGTTGCCCGCGGGGTCGTCTGGGCAGTCTTTGGTATGTTTATCACCATTGCCCCAGCCGTGGTGATGAAGAGTTCCAAGAAACTGGTCATAGGCATTATCGGCGGCGCGTTAGGGGGCTTTCTAGGGGGGCTGCTCTTTGACCCCATTGATGTGCTTTTTAATAGTGCTTCACTAAGTCGCTTGCTTGCTTTTGTGACGATTGGTTTTCTCTCAGGGATGGCCACAGGCCTCATTGAGTCAGCCGCCAAAACCGGTTGGCTTAAAGTCACCGGCGGCGTTATCACCGGCAAGCAATTTATTATCTATCGCAATCCAACATTCCTAGGTTCATCACCAGCATGTGAAATTTATCTGTTCAAAGATCCGAGGGTCTCCGATCATCATGCTGCGATTCATCAGTCACGCAATGGCTATGAAATCGAAGACCTCAATGATGAACCTAGTACCTATATCAACGGCGAATTGGTTGAACGCACTCGTTTGCGAGCTGGCGATGAGATTCAGATCGGATCGTCTACGTTTTGTATTCAAGAACGTAAGCAGTCGGTTGCCATTAAATAATTTGAGGGAGAAGGAAATAAGATGCCTGTATTAGTCATAGAAAAAGGTAAGGATAGCAGCGGGCTTGTGCTTGATGACACGGCTGTCATTGGCCGAGTTGCTGGATTGGATCTGATCCTTAAGGAAGCTGGCGTCTCACGCATTCATGCGTTGGTCGGCTATAACATTGAAGATGATTCTTGGTTTGTTGAAGACATGGGTAGCCGTAACGGGACGTATGTCAATCATGATCAAGTTCAAGGACGCGTGGAACTCACGCCCGGCGATTTGATTCATGTTGGGAAAGCGACGTTGAGTTTTCGCATGATCGAAACTTTGCCCCAGGGCATTGAAGTGATCCCGCCGCGAGCTCCTGCACAGCGAGACATTGTTTTTCGTTGTCCTGAATGTAACGCAGTCTTGCGTGCTAAGCCGCTACGAATTGGAGCTGCTGGACGGTGTCTAAGTTGCGAAACCAAGGTTATCATTCCTGCACGAAGCGCGTCCGTTGCCAAAGCCGCTAGGCAGCGACCTAAGCCTAGAACTCGACCGGCTCACCCGGAGTTGAAGATTGGGAAAACAGCCAAGTCTCAGTCCAGTGGTGATACCTCTATTGTGGATTCACCTAAGGAACAGGATACAGATTTCAATGGATTAACGGGTGATACCGATAGCCAACAGACCGGGTTTGGTCATGAGACGGGGACGCATAGCATGCCCTTAAGTGAAGAGGTTGCCGCGGTGACGCGTGAAGATGTCACCGCAGAACCCCAGCTTCAGGAAGAAACTTTCGCCGCGACTGCGACCTTAGATGAAGACCATGGGGGCAATGCGAATCTCATTGAATGGCTTGATGATGATGCTCAGGTCGTTGATACGCAATTACCAACCTCACTAGGAACCTGTAGTGTCTGTCAGACGCAGGTCCTTTCGACGATGAAGCGTAAAGATTGCAAATCATGTAATCAGACTTATCACGAAGAGTGCTGGTATTCCATGGAAGGTTGTTCGACTTATGGTTGTCGCAGCGTGGGCAGTTTGAAAGAAAAGCCAGTGACCGCTTTGAAGCAGACTCGATCGGCTGCTAAGCCTGCTAATCTTCGCCGTCGCCGAACGCATATTCGTCAGCAAAATGATGCGATTCCTTGGGATTGGATGTTTGCTGCTGCGGCTGGTTTTGGTTTGTTTGTAGGCCCGTTTACGGCTGGTATTCCCAATGCTTCGTTGCTGTTGCTCACTTTGTTGTATCTGGTGTTTCATCGTAAACGTCGGGTCTCTCGTATTGCGGTGGCCTTGAGTATGGTGCTTTGCATAGCGGGTGCGGTGGGGGGCTACTTGGGCTTTATGTACTTGACCGAATTAGGCTGGATTAGTCTTGAGGGGGTGACAGGGTGATACAGTTTGAATGTCAACATTGTCAAACTTCCTTTACGGTTCCCGACGACTTTGCTGGGCGTAAGGGTAAGTGTAAAGCATGTGATCAAATGCTCGCGGTGCCGATCCCGGATCAGATTATTGTTCCCATGCCTGCGGATCAGACGCAGGACTTACTTTCTTTGCCGATGCGTACGCGTCGTTTGATTGCGGATCAGAAGTCCGTTGAGCGAGCGTTTGTGAACACGCCTTTGGTGCGCGTGGTGAGCATGGACGGTGAGCCTGCAGAAATTTACCGCATTCAGTATCAGGTACGCAGCCTGCGGCTAAACAATAAAAACGAAACGGTGTCCTGTGCATTACACGAAGTTCAGATCAAGCTCGGCGGGGACTATCCGCGCATGGCACCGCAGTGTCGAATGCTCACGCCCATTTTTCATCCCAATATCATCAGCGAGTCTACAATTTGTATTGGTGATCATTGGGTCGCCGGCGAAGACTTGTCTTTGTTGATCGTGCGCATTGGTGAGATCATTGGCTATCAAGCTTATAACATTAAGAGTCCGCTCAACGCAGAAGCTGCAATGTGGGCCGATTTGAATCTCAAGAAATTGCCCATTGACAGCCGTGACGTGGCTGGGGTGGGGTCGTTGGTGTAAGTGAAATTAGACGAGACGATTAAATAAAAAAAACGCAGCGTCATTAGGGCGCTGCGTTTTTTATTGTGTTGAATCAATAGCGAGGTCTTTTAGAGTCCCAGCACATCTGCCATGCCATAGCGACCCGCGGGTTTATCCGCGAGCCATTTGGCAGCTTTAAGTGCGCCTCGTACGAACACATCACGGCTGGTGGCTTTGTGTGTGAGTTGCAACTCTTCGCCGAGTGTCGCATAACATGCGGTGTGACGACCGATTTCATCGCCAAGTCGCATTGAGTGCATGCCGATTTCGCCTCGCTTGCGTTGGACATCATCGCCGTGCCTGCCGTGGACAACATCTTTATCGATGTCTTTGCCTGTGGCATCACAGATCGCTTGGGCAATACCAAAGGCAGTGCCTGAGGGCGCATCACGTTTAAAACGGTGATGCGCTTCGATGATTTCAATGTCGTAGTCATCACCTAATTGCTTGGCAACCTGAGCTGCTAAAGCAAAAAGTAAGTTGACTCCAAGGCTCATATTCGGAGCCTGCAAAATGGCGATGGACTTGCTAGCCTGATCAATTGCAGCATGCGTCTGATCCGTTAGACCCGTCGTGCCAATGACCAATGGGACATTCGCTGTGACACAGCTTTGGATGATCTTTTCTGTTGCAACGGGCAACGCAAAGTCGATCACCACGTCCACGTTACTAGGAAGCTCGGTTCCCAGATTCACGTCCGTTGCCCCGACTCCTGCTAGTGTGCCTGGATCACTGCCAAGCTCACTATGTTGGGCATGTTCGATTGCACCCGCTAAGGTCAAATCAGAAGCTTCATGTGTCAGAGCGACAAGGCGACGACCCATGCGGCCACCTGCGCCATGTATAGCGATGCGTGTCATAGTTGGTCTGACTTTCTTTTTTGTGGCGTGGTCAAAATCAATGTTCGAAGTAATTGTGGCTTGGGCGACCTGCAAGAATTTGTTCTTTGCCCCAGTTGGTGACATTACGGAACTGCTCAGAGCTAATAAATGCGTCAAATGCTGCTCGATCTGACCAATCGGACATGATTAGATAGCTCTGCGGATTATTCACATCTTTAAATAGAAAGGACTTAGTGTGTCCATCCATGTCAGCCATTGCACCGATAACAGCGTTACAAGCCTTTTCGAATTCGGCGTTTTTGTCGGGGAGGATTGTGTAGTTCATTCCAATAGTAATCATTTTATTCTTTCCTGTTTTAAATAAGAATACGTAGACGATAAAGACATTACGACCCGGAGGCAAATGCACTAGAAAAGGTGTAACTGCTGGTTTGACAGTTGACAAGAAGGTCTGTTGGGTTAGATTAACATGACTAGGATACATTCTAGGAGATGTGGGGACGTTGCTTTGGCCCCTGTTTCTGTCTTTTCGTTGGCTAATTAGAGGTACATACTTTTGATATTTGGTCGTAAAAAATCCGAGAATTCCACTGATGACCCCAAGGCTGATGCTGCGTCAGATAAAAATGGTTCTGAGGGTTTGAGCAAAAGTGAGACTAAAAAAGCGGGAGCCAAAGCTGATAAAAAAGCTAAGAATGAAGATGTCCTGCGTGAGCGTTCTAAAGCGATAACATTTTTTCGTCATGCGTCCACCGTTTCTGAAGCACGCAATTACGACTACTCAATTCAACTTTTTCTTGACGGTTTAAGTCACGACCCAGAGAACATGAACAAGCATGAGGCGCTTCGCGAGGTTGCACTTCGTCGTAAAGTCTCCGGCGGCAAGCCTGCGAAGTTTATGGATCGCTGGAAGGGTCGGGGAAAAAGTAAAATTGAAAAATCACTTCAAGCCGAATACCTCTGGTCTAAAAATCCACTGAAATTCGAAGTCGCTGTCACGTTTATGGAACGTTGTGTCGAGGCGCATGAAGATCAAGATGAATACAACATGGGTGAGGTGGCCTTTTGGGTTGGAACCTTGCTCCTTGAAAAAAACGAGATGGACAAGCAGTTCAACAAAGCAGATCTGCTTAAAATGACGGATCTTTTTGAGCGACTCGGTGCTTTTAAGCAGGCTGTTAACGCTTGTCGCTGGGCCTTGGAATTTGACCGCAATGACTATGAATTAGAAAGCAAGCTCAAGGACCTTCAAGCTGAAGAAACCATGATTGATAGTGGTTACGGCGAGCAGATTGAAACGCTGGATGTGGACTTTAAGAAGACCGTCCGCGATATGGACAAGCAGCAACAGCTTGATCAGGAAAACCAACTTAGTAAAACCGAGCAAGCGATCGAAGAAATTGTTGAACGCTCTCGTGCTGCTTATCAAGCCGATCCTGATGATAAGGTGTTGCTTGAAAAATTGGTCAAAGCTTTGTTGGAAAAACGTGAGGATGCTTCAGAAAAAGAAGCGGTCGGACTCCTTGAAGCAGCCCATGAAAAAATCGGTGACTTTAAGTACAAAATGCAGGTCGGCGAGTTGAGACTTCGCAAGGTCGATCGCATTGTCAAGAAGCTCAAAGCTGCTGTACTTAAAGATAAAAGTAATGCAGAAATGACTGAAAAGTACAAGCAGGCTGCCCGCCAAAAAATGAAGATGGAAATTGCTCAGTACACTGAATGTGCCCAGCAATATCCTACTGACCGTCGCTGGAAATATGATCTGGGACGGGTTTATTTCTCTGTGCGTCAGTACGACAAGGCTGTAGAGCAGTTGCAGCAGTCAAGCAGTGATGCCAAATACAAAGTGCAGTCTTTGCTTCTTTTGGGGCAATGTTATTTTGCTCAGGACTGGTTTGACGAATCCATTGAAACTTTGGGTAAAGCACTCGAAGCTCACAAAGTTGATGATGATAAACTTGCTTTGGGAATCCGTTACCAGCTGATGCTGGCATTGGAAAAATCAGCAGTGGATAGCAAAGATGCCAAACTTGCCAAGTCTGCTCAAAAGGTAGCTTCTGAAATCTTGCAAACGGACATTAACTTTAAAGACATCCGTACGCATATGGATCGTATTCGCAAAGTGGTCAAAGAACTTGCCGCCCTTGGAAGTTGATCTGAGATTTTTTTGTATATGGAACGGTTTTCCACTTTAGCAGGTACTTGCTCATGCCCACAGTTGCCGTGATTCCAACTCGTTATCAGACTTCACGTTTTCCTGGAAAGCCTTTGGCTTGTGAAACAGGCAAGACACTTATTGAGCATGTGGTTGAGCAGGTTCGTAAAGCCAAGCTCATCGATCAGATCATTGTCGCAACCGATGACCAACGAATTTTCGATGCGGTGAAAGCCTTTGGTGGTCAAGTCATGATGACGCGTACGGATCACCCTAATGGCACAAGCCGTATTGCTGAAGTTGCAGCGAACTTACCTGAAGATGTGGATTTGATTGTCAATGTCCAAGGCGATGAGCCGGACATTGAACCGCAAGTCATTGACCAACTCGTTGCAGGGCTGCGTGCAGATGTTGATGCTCCCATGGCAACACTGGCATCCCCCTTTGCAGATGATGAAGACCCGACGAATCCTAATATCGTCAAAGTCGTCGTCGGCCAGAACAACCGAGCGTTGTATTTTTCACGTTCGTTAATTCCCTATGACCGCGACAATAAAGGCTTCACACCCTTGAAGCATCCGGGGTTGTATGCTTTTCGACGTGCATTTTTATTGCAGTATCCAAAGCTTGCTGCCACGCCTTTAGAAGAAATCGAGCAACTCGAACAGCTCCGCGTGTTAGAGCATGGCTACCCTATTGCCATCGTCAAAACCATTTGTCACCATCATGGCATCGACACACCCCAGCAGTACGCTGAGTTTGTGGCTCGACATAACGATGGATAAAAACAGTTGTATTCGATTAAGCTGATTCGAAAATAAAAAAACGCTGGCGTAGTTTTTTGCTTTGCCAGTGTTTTTTTTGATATTGCGTTTAGGCCATCGTAGTCGGTGGTGGGTTGATTCAATTCGGGGTGTCTGCTTGATAGGTCAGGCCGATTTGCTTTCGCCATTGATCTTGGGTCGTGATGGTTCCTATTGTGTCTTCCCAATTCATCGCTGGTGCGTTAGCTTGTTGCTTGCCTGCTGCAATGGTCTTCGCGCACGTGTCTGCTTCTATGCCATAGAGGTATTGATCGGTGGTAATGTCAATGGTCTTTTCGTCATCACCGTTTTTGAGAATGATCTGGACGCTGCCTCCTTCACAAGCAGGGGTCCATGGATCGAGGATGGTAATGCTTCCTTTGGAGCCGAAGATACGGACTTGATTGTCCATGTCCACGCTGATGCCTGCTGTGATTTGGGCGAGTATGCCATTGGGGAATTCAAGTGATGCGGTGGTATATTCGTCGACATGGGTTTCGCTGATGATTCCTACCGCTTTGATTTGGGTGGGGTTGATGCTGGCGGTGGTCTTTGTTGAGCCTGCAAGCAGTCGAGCTAGGGTTAGTGGATAGCCTCCCACATCGAGTATGCCGCCTCCACCGAGTGCATTGTTACGCAGTAGGCCATCAGGCGCAGCGTCCGGTTCGTTGTAACTAAAACTTGCTTGAATAAATCGCAGTTCACCAATGGCATCGGATTGGATAAGCTTAAGTACGTGAGCAATCTGTGGGTGCATTCGGTACATGTAAGCTTCCATGAAGAACACGTTGTTTTCACGAGCAGCTTGGATTATCGCTTGGGCTTGAGAGCTGTTAAGGCCTACGGGTTTTTCACATAGCACATGCTTGCCAGCTTTAGCTGCCTTGATCGCCCATTCTTGGTGGAGTGTGTGTGGGGTGGCAATGTGTACCGCATCGACATTCGGGTCTGCTAGGAGTTGATCATAGCTGCCGTAGCGGTTTGGAATATTAAACTCATCTGCAAAGGTGTTGGCCTTGCTTAGTGTTGGGCTGGCCACGGCGAGCATTTTGCAGTGTTTACTGTGATTCACCCCATTGGCGAATTGTCCGGCAATGTAACCTGAACCGATGATGCCCCAGCGTAATAGATCAGACATTTGAAAAACTCCTTGCAGATTGACTCGCTCGTGATGTCACAGTTGGCTATCGATTAGAACCGAAAAATTATGCGTCTTCTTTAAATAGTGACGATAATATGTCATAATTGGTTGTCAGAGTTCTGGGCTGTTGTCGTGGCTTAAAAATGAAAAACACACTTAAAAAAATCATTGATCGAACTTGCCGGTATGAAGTGAATCACCGACAGTTTTGCTTAAATCATGCTGGATGTGGTTGGGGGTTTATAACCAAGTCCAGCAGCAAAGAGGATTATATCAACCGTACGATGTTTGACTATGTGGGAATCTATGTTTTACGCGGGCATGGCCGGTATGTTGACTATCTAGGTGAAAGTCATGAAGTGGGGCCCGGTGATTTAATGCATCTGCCCCCGGGTAAACCGCACTCGGTTTGCCATGAGATGGATGGACAGTGGGCTGAATATTATTTTTCACTTCCAACGGTGATGTACGAATCGCTGCATCGCATGCAGGTGTTTAACCCGCAGCAAAGTGTCTGGCATGTGGGCTTACATATTGCGATGATCCAGCAGTGTGAAAATCAATTGGCAATGCTCCACCAACAAGAAAATGAAGCATGGCTTTACGCGCAAGTCTCCATTAGTGCGGTGAACCTGATCATGTCCGCGAAGCAACTGATGCTCAAACAAATGAGTCCAACTCAGCAACAACTGGGCATCATGCAAGCAAGACAAAAACTCGAAGAGGATTGGCAAGCTCAGATTAAATTAAAAGATATTGCCCGTGAATTGAACATGAGCTATGAACGCTTTCGTAAATTATTTAAGCAGTTCGTCGGCCACGCGCCAGGTGAATTTCGGATTCTTCGTCGAATCGACCGTGCTAAAATATTGTTGCTTAAGCAGTACTCCGTTGCCCAGATTGCCAATGAATTGGGGTATCCCGATCAGTTTAGTTTATCTAAACAATTCAAACGCTACACCGGCATGAGTCCAACACAATTCCGCCAAACAATCTAACCCCCCCCGGAAGTTTCTCTCGATATCGGGGAAGCTTATTGGCATTATGTTTTGGGATTCAGGAACTATGTTATTACAAAGCTGTTATACGCATCGCGTCTATTTTGTACGTGTCGGACGGTTCATAACCTTTTGTCGCATTTACATTCGGCAGGTCAGTCACGCACGAATTTTAATCGTGATGGGTATAAGCTTTTCGATACAGTGCGCAAGCCCGCCGATGAAGCTTTGCGAATCTGTGGGGCCGTCCCCTGATCTTATGTTTAAATTCTTTTTTGAAATCGAAAAATTTCGTCTGTGGTGTCTTTTTGAGATGCAATGATCTAACAAAAAGTCTGATTCAATACATTTATCAACAAGTGACTAACAGTTTGTATTTAAAAAATGAGTTTGACACGATTTTATTTCAAAAAAATGGAATGAAAACCTCCGTTTTATAGGCAAATTGTCCAAAATAGAAAAAAAACTGCATGCGAACAATGTTCCGTGCGTTTTTTTTAGTATTAGGGCTTCACGGATCACATGTTTCGATTAGAATATTTAAAGTGATAGTAATGGATTGGCCTTCTGAGCAAAGGAGTGCTCAGCCATCCCGGCAAGAGTAATAGCAACTTGTTTTTCGTTAGTCGGTTTTGCCGCAGCAGTGATCGTCGGTATCGCTGCTGGGTTAACAACCGAAGTTATCGTATGGCGAGCATTGGTTGTCATGATTCCTTGTTGGTGGATTGGCCGTTTGATAGGCGCACTTGCAGTACACACAGTTGATACGCAAGTACGTCAATACAAACTAGCAAGACCTATTCCATCGGGTTTCGAAATGTCATCGAGTAGTGTCGAAGTGTTAGACGATGAGGACGACGACGAACTAGACGTTGAAGTTTCTGACAAAGTGGGGCGTGCTTCTGCACAAACGACTGAAGAAAATATTTCAACGCCTCAGTAAAACGTTTGAATCTAATGTCTTTCCGACACTAGGTGATGAAGATGCAATGAGCCGGTCAAGGAGTGGACCATGGCAAAAGTAAAAACGCAGGACCCCAAAGCCGATTTAATCGACGGACGGCCTGCACGTGAGGTTTGGGTACAATACAAAGCAGAGGGTGGAGAATACATCCGCAATCTGCTCGTTGAACGGTACCTTCATCTTGTTAAGTACAACGCGGATCGCGTTCACAGTAAGCTTCCTGACGAAGTGGATGTGGATGATCTAATGAGCGCCGGAATTTTCGGTCTCATGGATGCCATTGATGCGTTCGACCTTGAACGTGGAGTTAAGTTTGAGACCTATTGCGCGCCGCGTATTCGTGGTGCCATTCTCGACGAACTTCGCTCGATGGACTGGGTGCCGCGTCTTGTGCGTTCCCGATCCAGCACAGTGGAAGCAGCTCGCAAGTCGCTGCAAATGGCCAATGGCTGTAAGCCCACTGATGCGGAAATCGCTGAAAAGCTCAACATGAACCAAGAAGAGTTTGCCAAGATCCGAAAGGATGCTGTCGCTGTGGGTGTGGTGAGTTTATCTCGAAAATGGTTTGAGACGGATTCGAATAAGGACGTCCGTGAGATTGACGTGCTTAAGGATTCCAAACAGGTTAATCCCTTAAACACGGTGCAGCAGCGCGATCTTAAAGATATGATCACGCAGGGCTTATCACGTGCGGAACGCCTGATTTTGATCCTTTATTATTACGAAGAAATGACCATGAAAGAAATCGGCGTGACGCTTGACCTTTCAGAGTCCCGCGTCAGCCAGATGCACA
>JAESSU010000199.1 GCA_016763955.1 Phycisphaeraceae bacterium
GGGTGGTTATTTTTCGACAACACCCAGTAGTTCGGATTCGCGGCAGATCATGTGAGACACGCCGTCGAGTTCGACTTCAGAGCCTGCATATTGACCGTAGACGACGATGTCGCCTTTTTTGACACCTAGGGGAGCACGGTTGCCATCGTCGGTGAGCTTGCCTGGGCCTGCTGCGACGACTTTACCCATTAAGGGTTTTTCTTGAGCACCTTCGGGCAGATAAATGCCTGAAGCGGTCTTTGTTTCAGCCTTGTTAGGCAGAATCACAACGCGGTCTTCCAAAGGCTTGAGAGTGGTTTTGGTTTTAGTGGCTGTTGCCATGATTTATATCTCCGTAGCTATTGTTTTGCTAAGTTAAATTTATTTTCGAATTCGTTATTTGTAAGACCGTTAAGGCAACCCGGGGATTAAAGTCCCGCGGGTTTTAGGTTGGAGCGTCGAAAGTCACCGGTGAGATATGATTCTCTAAGGGAAAATCCGGGGTTCCGGGGGTGTTTACATCATGCCTGGCATGCCGCCCATGCCACCCATTCCGCCCATGCCGCCCATACCTGGCATTCCGCCGCCCATGCCACCCATTCCGCCCATTCCGCCCATGCCACCATCTTGTCCGGCATGTGGGTCATCGTCTTGGGGTTGGTCGGTGATGATGCAATCGCAAGCTAGAAGTAAGCATGCCACTGATGCTGCGTTTTCAAGTGCAGTACGGTCGACTTTAGCAGGTGTGATAATGCCTTTTTCGACAAGGTCACAGTATTCTAATGCCAGAGCATCAAATCCGTTATTGCCCTTGCTTGCTAGAACTTTAGCGACGACAACGCTGCCGTGTTCGCCTGCATTGTTAGCGATTGTTTGCAGGGGAATGGTTAGAGCTTGCTTAACCGAAGCGATGCCAGCGGCTTCACCTTCGTTGTTTGTTTTGAGTCTGTTTAAAGCAGGTAATGCACGTAGGAAACTCACGCCGCCACCGGGGACGATGCCTTCTTCAACAGCAGCACGTGTAGCATGCAGAGCATCTTCTACGCGAGCTTTTTTCTCTTTGAGTTCAGCTTCAGAAGCTGCGCCGACGTTGACTTGAGCCACACCACCAGCGAGTTTAGCCAGACGTTCCTGGAGTTTTTCGCGGTCGTAGTCAGAGGTGGTGATTCGATTTCACGACGGATTTGTTGGATGCGATCTTGAATGTCCGCAGTTGATCCAGCACCTTCAATGATGGTGGTGTTTTCACTATCAACAGTGAGCTTCTTGGCCATACCCAAGTGAGTGAGTTCGACGTTTTCTAGGTCGATGCCTAGGTCCTTCATGATGGCAGTGCCACCGGTGAGAACAGCGATGTCCCCGAGCATGGCTTTGCGACGGTCACCATAGCCTGGTGCTTTGACAGCACAGACGTTGAGGACGCCGCGGAGCTTGTTCACCACGAGGGTTGCAAGGGCTTCGCCTTCGATGTCTTCAGCGATGATGAACAGAGGTTTTTTGGCCTGCTGAGCTTTTTCAAGCACGGGCACCAGTTGTTGCACGGAGCTGATTTTGTCTTCGTAAATCAGAACCAGAGCTTTTTCCATTTCCACGGTCATAGCATCAGGGTTGGTGATGAAGTTGGGGGAAAGGTAGCCACGGTCGAACTGCATGCCTTCGACGACATCGACGTATGTTTCGAGGCTTTGGCCTTCTTCAACGGTGATCACGCCGTCTTTGCCAACCTTGAGGAATGCATCGGCCATAATCTTGCCGATTCCCTTGTCGTTGTTAGCAGAGATCGCAGCAACGTTGGCGATGTCATCCTTGCGGGTGGCATCGATGGGCTTGGCAAGCTTGTTGATTTCGTCAATGACGACTGCAACAGCCTTTTTCATCCCACGAACCACAGCATTGGCATCGTTGCCGGCAGTGATGTGGCGAAGACCTTCTTTGAAGAGGGCCTGAGCCAGCACGGTGGAAGTGGTGGTGCCATCGCCAGCTTTGTCGGATGTCTTGCTGGCCGCTTCCTTGACCAGTTGGGCGCCCATGTTTTCGTTTTTGTCCGCAAGCTCGATTTCTTCAGCAACAGTCACGCCGTCTTTGGTGACGGTTGGACCGCCCCAAGACTTGTCGATCACCGCGTTGCGACCTCGTGGGCCTAGGGTGCTCTTCACTGCTGAAGTGAGTTTTTCGACACCAGCCAATAGGCTCGTGCGTGCGTCCTGTTCAAATACCAGGTTTTTCGCAGCCATGTTCTATTATCTCCAATTTACAGAACCATGAATTGAGTCAGTTTAGCCAACATGCCGCTTTGGACAGGCTGGTCGCTTCTATTGAAACGTACTAGTTCAATAGCAAGGGCTGTGCCTGAAATCAAAAAAAAACGGGCGGGGTTTGTTGATTGTTAATCAAGTTGACAAAATAAGTTACGTCTTGTCGAAAGACACTGTTGGTGTTGAGCTTTACCCTATTAGACTGTCATGCTGACAGTCTGGCAGGTTTTAGCCTGACAAGGGAGCATTTTATAGCTGGATTTGACGTTGCGAAAGTTACTGTACTGGATTTGGCAGCTGGGGATTTGGCAGTCTTTTTACGTGAGTTGCATTGTGAGCATTGGCTGTTTTGAATCTGTGGAGCAGTTCGGTCAATTCGGCCCCCATCTGTTGGGCGAGTTCGCTGGCAGAAACTCCGTTGGTGTCGCGGACTTTTGCATCAGCACCATAGTTAAGCAACTGGCTAACCATGATTAACTCTTGTTCTCGTAAGGCAAGTAACAAGGCGGTGTCGCCTGAAACGTTACGTCTTTCTAGATCAACGTGCTCATGGAACAAAGGGAGAAGAAGTGCGTAACAGCCTGTACGAATCACGCGATGCAGTAAGGGTTCACCATTGCCCAGATCACTGTAATTTGCATGGGCAAGTTGTTTGTTGTTAATGAGTAAGTTATTGAATTTTAAAGGAGCAATCTCTTCGATAGCTTGGATCACTAACTTACGTTGAGACTGGTATTGGCGATTGGAGTACATTCCAATGCAGATGAACGTCATCCCAATAAGTAGCAAAAAACTGCTGGCACTTCTTGGATGTGACAGCAAGGTTAACGATTTTTTTGCCAGTGAGATGATCAGTAATACACTGCCTGATGTAAGCAGCAAGCTGCCCGCGATGAGCATTGCAATGCCAACATGGTTTCCCGGATTCATGTTTTGTATTTCCTGAATTAGCGTCGTCGCAAGCCACGATGTGGCGTGGGAGCGGGTTTACGATTAGGCAGATCAATGAAGAATTTTTTAGTCTCACCTGCAAGATAGAAGCTGCCGGTGACAACGATTAGGTCCTCACGGCTTACTGCATGACTTGCCAGTCGCAGTGCGTCTTCAAGATTGTCTGCGGTCTGGGCCATCTTGCCAGTAATTTCAGTGAACTGTGAAAGCAGGTCTGCTGGTTCGCAGGCTCGAGGGTTTAATTTGGAGCGTGTGAAGATCACTTTGTCTGCACCGAGACTTAGTTGTGTGAGCATGCCTGTGATATCTTTGTCTTGGCCGCAGCCGAAGATCATGACCAGTGAGTCATAACTGATATGAGCACCTAGTGCTCGGATTAGTGCATAGATGGAGTCTGCATTGTGTGCACCGTCAATGAGTACACGCGGTTCTTTGAAGACTTGTTCCATGCGTCCAGCTAGCACGGTCTGAGCGAGGCCTTCGACAATCTTGTCTTGATCAAAAGAAAAGTCATGGCCTTTGAGTTTGTCCAGTAGAGCCAATGCTAATGCGCAGTTGTGCGATTGGTGTTCGCCCTTAAGGGGAACGGGCAGATGTTCAAACTTACTCGTCTTGGTTGTTAAGCTCACACGGGTGTGTGGGCCAAGTTCGCGGTTGGCTTCAAAACGATGGGAGAAATCAATCTGGTTGCCCGTGTACTCTAGGGGAGAATTGACTTTTTCTGCTACTTCATCGAAGACTTCACAGACTTCTTCTGTTTGCTCTACGCTGATCACAGGGATATTTTTCTTGAAGATGCCTGCTTTTTCACGAGCGATGTCCACGATCCGTTTGCCGAGGATGTTGGTGTGATCCAAGCCGATATGAACCAGACCACACACAAGGGGAGTGACCACGTCTGTGGAGTCCAGACGGCCGCCGAGTCCTGTTTCCAAGATGACGATATCTACAGCTTGATCTGCAAAATAACACAGCGCCGTTGCGGTGAGGACTTCAAAGTAGGTTGGCATATCTTCGCCGAGTTTTTTCTCGAGCTTCTGGAGGCTTTTGAAAGATTCTGTGAGGTCTGCATGGCTGATCATTTCACCATTGACGGTGATCCGTTCGCGGACATCCACTAGATGCGGGCTGGTGTAAAGTCCTACCGTGTAACCACAAGCCTGAAGCATGCTTGAAAGCATTGCACAGGTGGAGCCTTTGCCTTTGGTGCCAGCAATTTGAACACATTTGAGTTCGTTATGCGGATTACCCACGAGCTTTAAGAACTTGTTCATGCGGTCAAGGCTAAAAGCCTTGGTATTGTAGGGAACCACTCGCATGCGTTCGTGATTGACGTGCTGCAAGAGCCATCGTGTCGCGCTGGAATAGTTGGTGATATCGGTATTGGCCCGGCTGGGTCGTGAACGCGGTGCGCGTGCAAGGGATCTGCCGGACGTGGTCTTTTTACTTTTGGAGGTCGATGTGGGCATAAGAAGAACATTTTAGCATCTTAAAGGCATCTTTGCAATCGCTTTTATTGCATAGACTTAAAACATTTGCAGTGATTACGACGGTTTTGTGGCATGTGATGTTTAATGGATGGGGGGTGTTTTTACTTTTTGAGGAGATAAAGTTTTTGTTTTTAA
>JAESSU010000200.1 GCA_016763955.1 Phycisphaeraceae bacterium
ATGCAAAGTTGCTGATCACTAAGCAGCCCGTCGATCAGTGCTTGAACATGAGCTTTGGCAGCATCGAGTCTTGATTGGTTCCCCCCGGAACCGCCCCCGCCCCCGGGAGTGTTCGTGTTTTTTGTAGGGTCATCAAAGGCTGCCATGCTCGCGGAACAGTCGATGAGGATCGGCACACGCTGGGCGCGCTCTGCTTGACTTGGCCAGTACGGTTGCATGGCTGCCAGCACCAATAGCAGCAGCGCAATAAGCTGTAATAGCAGTAGTATGTTGCGTTTGAATTTTTGAAAAGGGGCGTTAACCCGCTGGTCAGCGAGTACCTGTTGCCAGAGAACCAGCGAGGAGACTTCAAGACGTTGGCGTTTTAATTTTAGAAAATAGAACACCAAGATCGGCAAAGCCAACAGAGCAAGTAAAGACATCAGTGGTGCAAAAAATCCGGGCAAGATCAAAATTCCTTGTTTGAGTTTAATAATACCATTGACGATTAAAATTTGTGCCTGTCTGACATCGCCAACACAAGTACCCCAAAGTCTTATGAATCGTCCGACGCGTACAAAATAGACGCGATGCGTATAAGTCATTGCACTTGTTGATCATCAAATTAACCATCCTTCACGTCGCATCTGGTCAAAGAGAACCGTGTCCAAATCATGACCCGCGTTAACACACATAAATTTCCCGCTGCGCTGTCGGGCTAAGGTTGCAACGGTGTGTTGGAAATTTGTGAGGTACTCTTCGTAGAGGTCTAGGAGGTTGTCCTGTGCGGTGACATCGAGGATGTCATCGTTTTCGCAATCGACTAATCGCAAGTCCGATGTCAGCTCGGGGCTCAGTTCGCGTTCGCCAAGAATCTGGCAGGCAAAAATTTCTAGCCCTGCATTATTGAGTGTGTTAAATGTGCGTTTTAAGTCGCCGTAAGTTAGAAAGTCCGAGAGCATGATGATGACACCCTTGCCACGATGTCGCTTGAGCATGGTATCCACTGCAATGTCCGGCGGCTGGTTGCCCCCTTGATCGGATTCAATGCCTTGCACGAACTTGAGCATCTTAGGCAAACTCGCACGTCCGGTGGCTGGGCCGATCATCGGCAGGCTGTTTTGTGGTTGATTAAATGTGTAGATACTCACTGGCTCAGATGCGAAGAGTCCGCAGACACTCATTGCTGCTGCAATTTGCTGGGCTCGCTGGAGCTTGCCTTCGACGAGCATGGAACTTGATGCGTCCACTAAGATCACAATCTGCATCTGTTCTTCATGATGAAAAAGTTTGATGTAGGGCTTGCGCAATCGAGCGAAAATATTCCAATCGATAAATCGTGTGTCATCGCCTTCGACATAATCACGGTAGTCTGCAAACTCCATGGAGCTGCCACCTTTGGCTGCAAGGTGTTCGCCGCGCATGCGATTGGTGAAGCGCCCTGATGCGTTGATGCGCAGCTGCTGGAGACGATGGAGCATGTCATTGGCAAGCAAGGTTGAGATTTGGGCTTGTTCCATGGTGAACTCTGTTTACGGTTGAGCGAAATATTTCGCTGTCATTTTAGTCTGTCTTACAATAGCAACGTTGCAACGCAACGCTGAGGCCTTAACTTCCGGGGACCGAATTTAAATCGTTTCAGGTATTTGCTCAGTGAGTTGCGCAATTAATTTTCCGGGGGCAACGTTTTCTGCCTGACCGTCATAGTTAAGCAGGGTGCGGTGTTGCAAAATTTCAACTGCAAAATAACGGATGTCTTCAAACGCAACATGCTGGCGGCCTTGAGATAACGCCCGCACGCGAGCGGCAAGAATCAGTGCTTGGCCTGCACGTGGCGAAGCGCCCCAACGAACATATTTTTGTACCGTTGATGGCGCAAACTCACTGTCAGGATGTGTTGCTAACACCAGACGAATCGCATAATCACGCATGGCATCAGCGACGACCACCTTGTTTAATAACTGTCGCATCGCAAGGATTTTTTCAGAGTTTAGGACCTTAGGAACCTCGGCTGCTTGTTTGAGAATGGTTCGTGTGACGATGTCGTTAAGTTCTTGACGCGTTGGAAATGGGACTGAAATTTTAAACAGAAAACGGTCAAGCTGTGCTTCAGGTAGCGGGTACGTGCCTTCTTGTTCAATGGGATTTTGTGTGGCGAGCACAAAGTAAGGATCTTTCATTTTGTAGGTGTTCCCGCTTACGGTGACGCTGTGTTCTTGCATCACTTCGAGCATGGCTGCTTGGGTTTTTGGGGTTGCGCGATTGATTTCGTCTGCAAGTAATAGCTGTGTAAAAACCGGGCCCTGACGAAACTCCATGCGGTAGTTCCCTGATGATCCGCCGGTGTCATCGGTGGTGAGCATGTTGGTTCCCACCACATCTGCGGGCATCAGGTCTGGCGTAAACTGAATTCGTTTATGGTCAAGATCCAAGGCGGCTGCAAGTGTTTTGACCAGTTGGGTTTTACCTAAGCCAGGGACCCCTTCAAGTAGAACGTTGCCTCCGCAAACCATGGCTGTGATGACTGCTTCAACCACGCGCTCTTGGCCGACGATGACCTGCCCTACAGCATCGCGGACCTGCTTAAGGAGTTGTACAAATATCTGTGTTTCTTGTTGCATACGTTGAATATCACTCATGGTATATCCTTGTTTGGTTTTTTATCTTCAGGTGTCTGGTCACGCTGTTTGCGTTTAAGTGCAAGCAGGCGACTGGTGGTTGAGTCGTCATCCGAATCGGGTTTGGTTTGTTGGTTTTGTGTGGGCTGATTTTGTTCTTCAATCGTCAATTTTTCAATGATCTGTATCTTCGCCCTGGAACTCCCCGGAAGTTTTTTGGAGTTGGAGTCATTGAGGTTGTTTTGAGTGTCAGATGCTTTTAGGTTTTCTTGGGTTGTTTTTTTCTTTTTGAGTAATGCGTCGAAGGTCGCCTGCTTGGGTGTGATTGTTTTTTGTGGGCCGAGTGTATCTTTGATGAATTGCCAGTCGATTTGCACACGTCTGATGGCGATATCAAGTGTTAAAATAAAGCCTAGCAAAATTAGTAGCCAGTCAAACGAGGGTTTGGAGGTGAAGCGTTCTTTGCGGTCTTTTGGGAAGATGTCTGCTGCGGTGGTGTCCAGTGTGAGGAGTGTGCCATTGGTTTTTTTAAGAATTTTTTCGATGGTTAGGGGGCTTGATCCAAACCGCAGATATTCTTGAGAGTAGGGGACGATAAAGCCTGCATGCATTCGTTGGTTTTGATTGTCACCTGTTGCGGTTGCGATGACTTGATATCGGCCTTCGCCCCAAAGTTCAAAACGTGCTTCATATCGTTTGGGGGCGACTTGTTCCATGATTACTGTTTGGGGTTGTCCATCGGGGCCGATGACTTGTGCTTTGATGTTGTAAAGCGGTGATTGGATGTCGAAATCTTCTGCGGTGATGATGCCTGTATTGCCATTGGTAAAGGCTTGGAGGTGCATGTTGCTTGAGGTGCTCACACGGGCGATGTCTTTGACAAGTTGTGAGACGAATGCTTTGTAGTGATCCCATCCCATCCAGTTTGCTGCCCAGTTAGAGGAGAGGTCGCTGGTGAAGGCTGCGGTTTTGCCGATGCCGTATCGCCATGTTGCTAGGACGGGGTCGGGCTCTTGTTGTTCAGGGCCTTCTAAGATGGTGGTGCTTCGAGCTTTGGGTGTGGTGAGGATATAGCCTTTAAGATCGGGGAAGTCTTCGATGCCTTTGAGGATCGGCGAGGGGAAGTCGATGATGGGCGAGAATGTTTTGTTTTGGATCATACTTCGGCGAAGTGTTTTAGCTTCCTTGATGAAAATGCCCGGGAGTTTGTTGGCATTTTGTGGGAAGTAAAAACGTCCGCCGGTGACTCGTGCGATGGCTTGCATGGTTTGAGTCTGCGTGCCATGTGGGAAGACGGCGACGGTGCTGACAGTGATTTTATTGTTGACGAATTGTTGTAGCAGTTCTGGCGGTGGCGGTTGTGGGTCACCATCTGAAATGATGATCATGTGCTTTTGAGCTGCGTCGGAATTTTTAAATCCTGTTAATGCTTTTTGCATTGAGGAGCTAAAGCTGGGCATGTCTCCGATTTGAGCGCTGTTGATTTTTATTGCAAGCTTCGCGTATTCACTAGCTGGGGTGAATGGGAAGAGCCAACTGTCACCCCCTTGGTAGTCGTAGACGAGAACGCCGATGTCATCTTGTTGACCGAGAACTTGAATCGCTTTTTTGGTGATGCGTTTGGCCCATGTGTTGCCTTGGGGGAATTCACAGGTATGCAGTGTGATGGCTAGCGCACTTTTGGGCAGGATTTTTTTGTTCTGCACATCCATTGTCACGGGCAGGATTTCTTCAATTAGCGTGTGATGGTACCCGCCTGGCCCGAAGCTTTGATCGCCGCCGACCATGATGAATCCTGAGCCTTGATGAAAGACTGCGTCGCGCATGGCCTGCATTTGCGGCAAGG
>JAESSU010000201.1 GCA_016763955.1 Phycisphaeraceae bacterium
CGGCGCGGTGGGCCATGCGTTTGCGGCTGCGAATGTGCAGGAACGCGTTGCACCTGTGTATGTGGCGATGGGTTGCGGTGGCATGCCCGCGTTGACACCAGTCAAAAATACGACGTAGCCGCCGACCATTACGGTATCTGTCGATGGTGCTCCGGAGTCCAACGCAAAGGTGGTGGTGGTCGGCGTGACAGTGGCGGTATCGACCGTGAACTCAAGGCCGAGCGATTCACTAAGCACCACCCCAAAGACATACTCCGCGTCTGTATTGCTGGCGACCATTGCATTGATGAGTATTTGCACCACGTCTCCGCGTGCCCATGTTGCGGGCAGTGTGGCTGCCGCTTTGTAATGGCCGGTGGTGCCGGTGGATGTGATGGTTACTGTGACGGCCCCATCGAGTGTGCCATTGCGGTAGACGCTGCCAGTGGGCAGTGCATCTGCGTCACTGAGTACACTCGCTGCGGTACGCAAGGTAAAAAGGGCCGTGATTGTGTCGCCGGGAATAATCATGCGAAGTACCTCGCAGGTGTGAAATGTTTAGATCGGAACAAGGGGCCGCCGGGGAATGGTGCTATTGCACCGCCCCAAAAAGTGCTTTGAAACGGCATATAAATTTGGTTGGGATCATCGCGGAGGGAGATGATTTCAGCGGTACTCAGACCACGGTTGTAAAGCAGTACGCGGGGGATCACGCCTGTCCAAAAGCGATTTGCTCCATCATCGCCGATTCGTGCATAGCCAGATGTTGTGGTCGGGAATCCGCTCATGGTCGTGGTGCCATCAGACACGCCGTCAAGCCAGACTTCTGATGGTTTGTTTTCCCGAACCGTTCCCGCCACCATCCTAAAACCCGTGCCAACGTTTGTGGCCCCAGTCAACGTGACTGTGCCCGAGCTGTAACAATCAAGCCGAAGTTTATTGGTGTTATTAACACTCAGCCCATAACCTTGGCTGCCGCCAGCGTCCCAACACGACAAATACGGTCGATAATTATTCGTTCCTAGATGCGTTCCCCATGCGACGATTGTAAACGCCCCGGTTATCCGCACAGTGTTGGACGTGCCAATGTCAATGTACGAATTCGCAAACTCATACTGTGGCCCAAACTCATCCCATGTTCTCGTCACGCCAGCTTGCGGCGCGCCATCAGCGTCAAGACCCGCGCGATTGTATGCAGGCCCAGTCGGTTCGCGAGCATCCCACAGACCTACTAATCCGCGCGTTAACCAGTTGTCTTTGTTAAGCGGCACGTGCATAGGCGGTGTTGATTGCCATGGAATTCGTTTATCAATTTTAATCATTACGCCACCGCCGTAACGTGCGACCCATCTGCTTCAACCGTTACGGATTGCGCTGTGTTGCCGGTAAACACGGTGCGCGCGAATTGATGAGCCATTGGGATATCTACGCCTTGCTCGACCACAGCACTATTGGCAGTCGATCCATAAATCGTGCGGTAGAGGTAGTAGTCTGTATTGTCGTTTGAAACTTCGATATCACAACGGCAAGCCACTGTTGGCCCGGTGCCTCCGTTGGTGATCCGCACGTTTATAGATGCACCATATCCTGCCGACAGGTCAATGCCTGTGCCAGTGGCGGTCGAACCAGCTGTGTTAGTTGCGGATGCTTGAAATGTGAGATCTGTTTTTGTAACGGGCATATAATTGCTCCTTTAATTATTTACGTTGCGTTCCAAACACTCTGAGGCACATGTCCATCCACAAACGCAATTGCATCTGCAACACTGACCATGATCTGGCCCCGGAGTCCCGTGTGTTTACTGCCGATCACAGGCAAGTGCTGGCTTAACTGGCTAATTAGCGATTCCATGCTCGTCGCGTGGCAGGGCGGTGTTAGAATGCGAACTGGGGCAGATTCTTTGCCTCTAATCGCCCAGCGTCGCAGAGCTCCAGCCAGTACGACGCAAGCTGTCTGCTGATCTATGCGTATGTCCAGTGGCAGCCGTTTCCCCGCGTCCTGATACCAGCGGTTGTAAGCACAGACCAGCAGGGGGTTGTGGGTGCTTGAAAAGGTGATAGACCCTTGGCGCACGGTTGACTGGATGCCACGGATCCGCATCTCGATCCCGTGACTATGTACCAGGACCATGTACCAATAGAGCAGCGGCCAACTGTGTCGCCGCCTGCTGATGCTGATCCTCGCTTGTCTGCTGCCGCCTTTGCCCATGGACATCTCAGCACCACTGAGCATCACAGCGTCAAGCAGCTGATACAAGTCGTCGAAGATCAGTGAGTGTGTGGACAATTTCTCGTCGATCAATGTGTAGTACCTCCGAAAGTTGACGTGATGTCAGATTGGTAAGCATGGCACCCAAGCCTATGAGCCGCCGCCGCATGGGTTGACGATCAATAAAATCAAGGACAACGAGATACTCATCAGCATCCTCAGCATTGAGTTGGTCGGGCGTGATGGTGTTAGAAAGAAGGGCAGTCGTCTCAGCAATGGAAGCCTGTTGGTCATAATCTTCGAACGTAACGCTACTGGCCATGCTCTCGTGCTTGTCTGTTCCGGGGGCCCCGTACATTTGACGCAACCCGCGAGCAGCTGTGCGACGGATCACCGTAGCAGCAAATCCACGGAATGAATCGCCCCGGTCAGGATCGAAGCTGCGGCATGCTGCGAGTAAGCCCTCGCCCGCCCATTCGACAGCGCGTTTGCCGTAGTGCTTGCGCAGTAGATTTTCAGCCCAACCGAGGTTGTCGGTGCAGAGCGTGTTCTCTTCGATAGGTGTGAAGTGGTGGCGTGTGGGTGCTACACCTTGAGACAATGACATGAATGTGCTTCTCTGCGGTGTTGACTACCCATAATCAACAACAGGATTGATACACACATCATATCGACAAGGTGTGTGCTGTGTCTACAGCATATTGTGGTGGGGCGGTGTTATTCTTTAACTGTAAATAATCTATAGAACGATTTATAATTTATAGTTCGCCGTCCAGAGTTTTTTGCTGTGCAAGCACTATCGCTTCCTCTTCTGCTTCTTGCTCGCGTCGGCGTGCTGCTTGATCAGGTGTGTCCTCGTACATCCACGACTCATCCTTGGCGTGCTTGGCTGCTTCTTGGAGAGCCGCCAGCATTCCGATCATCATGTCATGCTCCCAGCCATAGAACTTGCCGATCAGGTCAGCGTGCTGCATGGTGATGCTCAACGCTTCCATGCGAGACAGGTAATCATCCTTGAGACTCAGCCGCCGCAACTGTGCTTCCCATAGCCGAAGTTGGGCATCTGCCTCATCCATCTTTAGTGCAAGGTCTTCATTGATCTCGTCGCGTAGTTCCGGGTCAAAGCCTGAGCGGGGGATGAGTCGGATCGAGCATGCGTCAACCATCTCGTCGAGGTCTTGGAACTCCGCTCCCTCACGGGTGTCGATTCCCCAGCGATAAGCGTTGTCATCGCCAATGGGTCCAGTACGCTTGGTTTGGGTGTCAGCCATGCCGCCATTATAGGCACAGCTATTGTGTCACGCGCGAGACAAATACGACAAAACTTAGCAGTCTCACATATTGAGGCTGGGTAAAAAAACTAAAATAACAGCTGCAAGGGTACATTTCATACCCTCGTTGTCCGATGTTATAAGGCATGACGATTTGTACTTGCTAAGGGGAATCCGGTGGAATTATCTATAGGTCCGTTCGACTATCGTGTATACATGGTGCCTAATCTTGTTGACCCAGCGACAGGTGAAAAGCTGGATGGCGGGATCAGCTTCAAAAAACAAGAGCTGTATCTCGACACATCTGTCATCCATAGGCGACGGCGGACGGTCTTGCTCCACGAATACTTTCATGCATGGGCGTATCACTTAGGCAGGCCAGACGACGAAGAAACACAGTGTGACCACTTCGCAGCAGCCTGCTTACAATTCGAAAAATCACTTGAACCATGGGGTGGCAAAGATGCGTTGAAGTGTTTGGAAGTGAAGGTTGATATGGAAGGATCAATCCCCGTCCTGAAGATCCCCCGGAGCGACTGGGGCTCTCAGTGATGCTGACGGTAAGGTTAACAAGCATGAGGGCCCCTTGGTTATGGTGTTATTGATTCAATAAATGGTTAATCTTCTTCATCGTTCCAGCCAACAGTCACAGTCTCCCCAGCCAAACGTCTTTCCAGCAGATCAGGGTTAGCTTCCAGTGCTTTGGTTTCACGGTACTGGGCGGCTTCTGCGGCCATGGTCCATTTTGCTTCCATTCCCATTTCGTCAACCAGCTTGCGGATCTCTGCCAGAGTCAGTCGAAAGAATTCCTTACGGGGGTTGACCTTGTTGACTTTGGCTGAGTGGAATTCCTGGTGTAATCTGTATTCCAGTGCAGGTGCATCCTCACTGTAAAGCAATGTATGCACATCAAACTCAAATGGCACACTGGCATCTCCTAGTTCCTTGACTCGCTCCAATGGTTTAAGCCGACGGGTCAAGCCGATCTTATAAACGTTTTCACCAAACGAACCAATATTAGAGATGACATAGACGTGGCCACATTTGGTCAGTTGGGCTTGTGATTGTGCCCGCTGGCTTCTGGCTTCTGCCTCTTTCCACTTGACTTCCAACTCAGCAAGTTGCTGCTCGTATTTGTCACGTTCACCAGCGTGAGCCCCTTCGAGATGTTGACGGGCTTTGGCCATGGCATCTTCGAGCATTTTTTCTTCTTTTTCAGCATCTTTTTGAATTTTTTCCAATTCAATTCTACGGCGGTTTTCCTCTTGCATGCGTGCTCGAATTGCTCGTTGTTCCTCACGCTCTTCAAGTTGCAGCACTAAAACCTTGACTCCCCAGTCCAATTCGTCGAGTCTAGCCTGTAAATATTCAGGCAGAATTCTAGCGTTACGGAATGCGGACCCATTGAGATTAACAAGGTTGTACACATCCTGAATCTTCTTTTGCATCTTGCCATAGTTATCGTGTTTGATGTCTGACAGGATGCTATCCACGCCACCATTAAAAGCGTCAGTGATGAATGAAACAGCAGTGTCTCTACGAACATTCTCTGCATACTGACAGTCGGCAACTCGATTTAATTTGACCAGTTGCTTGGTACGTTCGCGGGCAAGTTTTAGTTGTTTGCCAGCTTCTTTGTAAGAGTATTCTTCAGCTAGTTCATCGAAAGCACTGTGATTAGGAATAAGCCATTCATCTCCATAGCCGCGAACCTTGCGTTTCATGGCGGCAAGTCCATTGGTATAAATCCTGTGATTTTTTTGGGCATCTAAAACATCTTCACCAACTTGCTTGGCTTGATCATTAGCGTTGTCGATGATTTTTATTGCGCTATGTGAGGCTTCGTCAAGGACGAGTTTTCTTTCCTTGCGGGCATCGGACAGGGTTTGTTTAGATTCTTTGGTGAGATTGTCGATTTCGGCGTTGATGTTTGTCAGGCGGGATCGCATCTGGGCTTCTTCGGCATTCAAAGCTCTTTGTTTGTCTGCCGCTTTATGTTCGAGTTGCCTCTGTGCATCTTGGATTTGTATCGCCAATTCTCGCTTTTTGCTGGCAATTTCAGCTTCTACGTCAACAATTGGCTCGTACTTGCGAAGCGATTCAACATGATGATTAAGCTCTTCGTTTTTACGATAGATTAGGCCTGCAAAAACGATCAAGCCGACACATACGAGCAGCAGAATGATTACAACTATTCCCACGGATTCCCCTTAATTCCAAACTATTCTCGCTCAATCACGTTTAGGCGTACCTTTAAAACCCGCTGCTTTCTTGGCGGCGAAGCTCCGTTTGGGACGTCCGGCAACATCGGGGGCAATCTGCCCGGCTGGACGTGATGCGGGGTCTTCTTGGGCCTCAAGTCGCTCCAGCATCAATCTGACATAGTCTTGACGGATTGAATCGGGCACATTCATCATGATGGCAGCTTGAAGTTCTTCTGGAACCCTTCCATACCACTTGAGCAGACGATCCATAATCAACTTGCGGTCCATGCCAGACCAAGTGTTGATTTGATCCAAGCATTCCTTTGCTTCTGGACTGATCGAAATGCTGATGTTGTTCTTGTTGGTTGCCATTTAATACATAGTCTCAAAATTTTTTCTGCTTGTAAACCTTTGTCTGCTATTTATATAACGTAGAAACGTATTAGAAACGCGTAGTTATGTATTAATAAAACGCAGTTACGTTTTACAATGTACTCAGTACATCAACGAAACGAGGTTAATCATGCAGACGATCAGCACAGCAGGGAATATTGCCAGAGACTTGGGGGTCGAATACCACCAGGTCGATCATGTGATTAAAAAGCTGCAAATCAAGCCCACTGGGCGAGTCGGCATCATCCGTATCTTTAGCCCGCAGGATGTCGAACGCATTGCAAGAGAATTTCAAGCACGGCAAACAACCCCTCACCCAACATCCCCGCAGGCCGGGTGACCCCAAACCTATTCTTCTAGCCCACCGCCAGAAGTCCGCCCGGCCTGTTTTTTAAACCATCAAACGTGAGATACGAATATGACTGACACAGACGTAAAAACTCAGCATTCGCCCGGGCCGTGGAAGGCAATGCCAAGCAGCGACCGAACAGAGTGGTGGATAGACTCGCAAGACGGCGAAGATCTGGCATTAATCTACGAACTGCCAAACGCAGAAGCCAACGCCCGCCTGATCGCCGCTGCACCGGAGTTGCTGGAACGATTGCGTGAACACGTCCTCCACAGTCCCGGAATCTGTGGTGACAACTGCCCGTCTTGCGGGCGCGACAATAAAGATTTCGGCGGCATCTGTGACGCAGAAGACTGTATCGGCGTAATGGATCGCGCCGCCATCGCCAAAACCACCACTTGTTAATCCGATATTTTTCATCACTCCAATTTACGGGAAGACACACAATCATGGATGACACACGATACACAAACCATCACACCGCCGGTGACGAAGCCAGCCGCGTCCTTGCTCAGATTCAAGCTCAGGTTCGTGACGCAATGGAATCCGGCAATCTGCCCCCCAAAATGCTGTATGCCCAGCCGGGCGTAAGTCGATCAACCGTCGCTCGGATGCTCAGCAATGAAACACCCTCATCGGGCGACCAGCAGTTCTCGACCATCTTCCACATCATCGACCGCCTGCCAGAAGACCTGCGTTTGCCGGTGATTCAAACGCTCGTGCGGAACTGGGATGTCAAAGTCATTCCCGTGCAGGACATCGATCTCGACCTTAACGGTGACAACATTGTTGACGCGACCGACGAACGCATGGCCACGATGCACCTTAATGAAACAGTGACTCGCATGGTCAGCCACATCATTAACGCTGTCGAGGATGGCAAGGTGGATGAGAACGAACAGGCCGTTGCACAACGATTGCGGTCTGAGATCAACGCCAGCGTTAGCCAGGTGGTTGAAATCGCAGTCACGATGGCAAAACAAAGTACCCAACGGCGTAAGGCAAGGATGCCGCAAGGGCCACGGTTGGCCCGCGCCGGTTTTTGATTAGAGGCAGGGGCCGAGACAGGCGTTCGATTGGCGACAAAGCCCCATGTGGGACGTTGCCAAGACGGGAGTTCAAATCTCCCCGGCTCCATTGAAACCATATCGAGCATGTCCTCGTGATGGTCAAAAAAGGAATACACCCATGCACACAGCATCCAATGAACATCACAGCCCTATCGACAGCGTCCAGATCAGTGAGAAGGCCCAGCAAGCTAGCACTCGCGAAATGTTGGAACAGGCTAAGAGAGAAGGTAAGCCGGTCGTGCAGGACATCGACGCAGCTATGACCGTCTACGTGTTTGCAGTCGTGTTAATCGTCGTTGCTTTAATTGGCGGGGTAATTGGGTTGTGTTACTGGGCGGCTGGTAACGCAGGGCGATGTTTATTCCTTGTGTCGTTACTGCTGGTTGCAGCTGCTCTGGTAGGTGCGATGTGGGATAAGACAAATAGGCGGGGGATCAAATTTTGAACCAACCTAAAGCCATCCAAGTCGCCATGCATCTCGTTGAACACGGCTACATCAATCAACATCAAGTCGAAGCGGTAGCCCGGCATATCGATAACGAATACGGCACAGAGACTTTTCTGCTCGACAGGATCAAAGAACTGGAATGCGAAATCGAAACCATGCGGGTGAACCATCGCCTGCAACTTACATGCGGGAGCAAATGAGATGATACAGCAAGCACAACAAGCGGTGACAATCCAAAACGTGGGGCCAATCGAACAACTTAAAATCACCTGCCCACCCGACGGCGGTGTGGTGGTATTGCGGGGCCGAAATGGGTCTGGCAAATCAACCGCACTTAAATCAGCGGAATCATTGGCAGGCAGTAAAGGCAAGCTATCGTCACGCGACGAGTCACGTCAAAGCGGCCACGTTCAAGGTTTTGGTGTCAGACTTAATATCGGCAACAAGACCACACGTGCTGGTGAGATCGAAGTGGCAAGCCTTGAGGGTAAGCTCAATATTGCTGACCTGGTAGAACCACTGCTTAAAGATCCCGCAGCCGCAGACCGCCAGCGGATCAAAGCATTGGTCAGCTTGACCGGCGATGCTCCGACTTGTGCCCAGTTCGCCAGTGTGATCGGTGATGACATGGCTGATTTTATTGGCGGCGCAACATGGTCAAGCAAAGACACGCTGGAAGTCGCTGTCAAAGCCAAACGTGATCTGGAAGGTGCTGCCCGGCTCAAAGAAAACGAAGCTAATCTGCGAGAAGGGCAGGCGAAAGGGCTGGAGGAATCTGCTAAGGACATTGACATGTCTGGCGAGTCAGATGAGCAGGTGTTGCGTGAAGCTCACATGCAGGCATCTGGCAATATGCGGGTGCTGCGTGAGCGTCAGGATGCTGCGGTACAGTCGGCTGGTAATTTGGCCAAAGCTCGCATTGCTTTGCATGATGTGAAGACGGCATACACTGGGCCGACTGTGGATGAAGCGACGCAGGAAGTTCTTGCCAAAGATCGTTCTGTTGGATTCTCTGTCAGCATCGTCAGCCAGCTAGAAAAGGAACTTGCCAAGCTTGAAAAAGAGCTTGCCGAGGCGCGTGCAAACGCAAAACATTGCGATATTCAACGTGATGCTGCAAAAACAACCCTTAAAGCCGCCGAAGAATACACCGAAGCCGTGGCCATGTATGAGGCGGTACTTGAAGGTACTGCGACCAAAGCACCAGATCAATCCGAATTAGATGTCGCTCAACAAGCATTAGACGAAGCAAGTATCGCACTAGAAACCGGGGCGATCATCCGCATGGCACAAGCCAAACTGGCCGAAGCCGAATCGGTACGTAAAATCGCCAACGACGCTGCAATCATCGCTGACCGCCTGCGTCTTGCTGCTGCTCAGATCGATGACGTGTTAAGTGCCGCCATCAAGACACCTCAGTTGTTTGTCCGTGATGGCCGGTTGTACACCATGCACGCTACTCGTGGCGAGATGCTGTTTCATGAACTCTCTGAGGGTGAACGTTGGACTCTGGCATTTGAAATCGCCGCTCCAATCGTGGGTGAACGCGGGATTATGATTTTGCCTCAAGGTGCATGGGAATCGCTAGATCCTGACAACCGCCGTCATGTTGCAAGCCTTGCGATTCATTACAAGATCATCGTGCTGACCGCCGAAGCAACTAGCGATGAACTGCGGGCTGAGTTGTTTGAAGGGCAGGTGGCGTGATGGATTACATGAAAATCGCCATCTGGATCGGCATCATTCTTGGATCACTTTTTATTATCAAAATCATCGTTCAATTAATCATGGCCGTGATCGAATTTGTCAAGATATCGAACAGCTTTGATGAAGTGAAATCACCTGACAATACGGCTGTTTATCAAGAACTGTTTAGTCTGCGAAACGAGATTGATTGCCGAATTGACCACGGAGCAAATGGATCGGCGCATCTTGAATACGTCAAAAAACAACTCACAAAAGTTATGAAACAATGCTAACTGAACAAGAAATACAAGCCCGTCATTCCCGCATCGGCGCATCTGACGTTGCCACCATCCTCGGCATGCCCACCTTCAAAGGTCGAAACGCTTACACGACCTATCTTGAGAAGTGCGACATGCTTGAGCCAGAGAAGCGGACTACTGCGTCGATCAATGCGGGCAACCGTCTTGAGCCGACGGTGTTGGACTACGCTGAGGAACAACTTGGCGAGCTCAAACGCAATGTGGTGGTATGGGATCCGCAAGGTGGCCCCATCGCTTCAACGCTTGATGGTCAAGTGATCGCAGACAGCGTGCCGGTCGAAGCTAAGACTAGCGGCATCGAAGGTCCAATCCACGGCAATTGGGGGGACGAGGGGACTGACGAAGTTCCCGACGCATATTTGATCCAATGCCAAGTCCAGCTGTTATGCACCGGCGCTGATATTTGCCACCTAGTCGCACTGCTTGGTGGTCGCGGCTTTAAGGACTTCCAAATTGAACCCGTGCCGCAGCTTCACAAGCTGATCCGCGATGTATCAATTGACTTCTTTGAACGGTACGTCACTGCTCGCAAAGACCCACGTGAAGACTGGGCTGATCGCTTGGCCAACAAACATGGCGTGACACTGGATGGTGACCCATGCGAACCACAGTTGGAGATCGTTAAGCGATTCCGCAAGGTTCCGGGGAGCGTCACGACGTTTGAAGACCCCACACTGATTATCACATGGCAGCGACTCCGTCAGGAACGCCTTGACGTTGAGAAGGAAGAGCAAGCGTCGCTGGCCAAAGTGCTCGCCGGGCTTTGTGAAGCTGAAGCTGCTGATCTACCCGGCGGCGGGATGCTCACTTACTTCGAGCAGAACGGGGCACCGCTTATTAATCGTGAACAAATGAAAACCGATGGCGTGTGGGATAAGTACACCACGCCGAACCGATTTCGTGTGCCTAGACTAAAAACGCCTAAGAAAGGACGTGGATGATGACCGTAATAGCGACAAGACGACAGGATAATTTAATGGAACTCAAAGGACCGCCCGCAGTCCCTGTGCAGCGAGTCCAAACCAACTACACAACTGCAATGGCTGTGCAGCAGCCACGTGAATTGGTGCGTGTGGAACAGTCATCGATTCAAGAATCGGAGATGATCGGATCTGATGGTTTTTATGCATGGGGCGTTGGCAAAGATCGTATTGAAGGCCCGTCCAAAGACCTAGCTATGACGCTGGTTCGTTGTTGGGGTAACTGCGCGATTGACCTTGGTGAGATACAAGACCTGCCTGATTCATGGATCTTTACCGCAACGTTTATTGATCTGGAAACCGGCTTCACATTGGCCCGTCAATTCCGGCAAAGCAAGAGTTGGACAATCTACGGCAAAATGGATGCTGCACGCAAGGAAGATATCCGCTTCCAAATCGGTCAATCCAAAGCTGTTCGCAACGTCGTACTTAACGTCCTGCCGAAGTGGCTTGTTCGCCGTGCGATGGATGCCTGCAAAGGTGGCGTGCGAGAAAAGATTGAAAAAGCTGTTGATAAACATGGCATGGATGTGGTCATCACTCGATCGATGGAACGGCTGCAGAGACTTGGCGTTGATGAACACCGATTGCTCACAGCAATGGGACGCAAGGCACTGCCAGCATTGACCATTGAAGATATGGTCATTATTCATGGCAGTATTGCAGCCCTTGAATCCGGTGCTGACACTATTGACGCAGTCTTTCCAATGCAAAAATCTGATGTCATTGATGACGGCAAGTCCAAAACTGAGTCGCTGACCAGCCGGTTAACAGGCAAGCCCGTTGTGGCTGATGGGACAAGTGAGCCTAGGCAACAAGACGCTGGGGCTGCTGAACCTATTGCAGATCAGCCCGTCACGCATGACACCGCCGCACCCTCACCGCTTGATCAGATGATTGATCATGCCGTCGCTTCATTGGATGGCACACAAGGTGCAATCAAGCGTCGCTTACTCGATTACGCTCGTCAGGCATTTGGGGTCAACTCACTTAGTGAACTCAACCCTGATCAATTGTCTGCGATGCACGGGATGATTGATGAAGGGAATATTTAGCATACCCACCCGGCCCAACGTCACTGGCGTTCGGTGGCGGCCGGTCTTAGCCCCGCATTGGTGAGCATGACGTGGACTTAATGCTGCCGCAGATTGTTTTCGGGATCGTTGCCCGAACGGGGTTTTTAAGTAAGCCTTGATAACAGGAAAAACGACCACGCAACAAGCGTACCAATGTTGGTGCGCACATTTAAAAGGAGGATCAGATGATCCCTAAAACCACGACCGTCTTCTCGGTCCACGGCGATGCACCAGTATTGGTAACGCAATTAGAACTCGACATTTTAGCCGACAACGCATTCAAGTCTCAATCCATTGGTGTACCCCAGCGTATCGAAAATGGATTCGTCACGGGTGAGCATATTTACGATATCGATTTCACCTATGAAAAAAATGGGTTTGATTCTGTGTTGCTCTTTGCTTTGAGGATTGACACGCATAACGTGCCGAGCAATATCAAGCTTGCTTACAAACGAATGCACGAAAAAGCTGTCGTATCACAAAAAGAGGATTCACTGGGCTTTCTATCCAAACAGGAAAAACGTGAAGCCACCGAACTAACCAACCGTCAGATTCAAGAAGAGCTCGCAGCAGGTAAGTATCGCAAGTCCACCGTGATCCCGGTTCTCTGGGATCTTTATCGCCGCCAAATCATCTTCGGCACATCGAGTATCAGTGCAGTCGATCAGCTACACAAGATCATGCGTGAGAGTTTTAACATCGAACTTGACCAACTGCCCGCTGGAGCAACTGCCCGCAGGTTAGACAACATGCAAATCACTGGTGATGCGTTTAATGATCTAAGGCCCACAGGATTCACCGAAGGCCCGCACGAAGCGGTTGACACCGCCGAACTCACAGATGATCTGTCGATTCCGTTCGTCCCATGGGTGTTATCCAGTGTCGATCCAAAGGATTTTCTAGGCAATGAATTTCTGCTCTGGCTCTGGTGGATGTGTGAAACGCATGAAGGCATGGTTGAAATCAACAACCCAGACAGGCATTGCAAGGATAGGATTGGCGTGGTGTTTGATAAGTCCCTGCAAATGGAATGCGCTTGGGGTGTTGGTGGTCGGCAAGTATTAACCAGCGATGGTCCCACACGTCTCAAAGAAGCGTCCGAAGCTCTAAGCACCGGCAAATGGCCGCGTAAAGCAGGGCTGATCATTGCAGACCTCGATTCCTCTGAACAATGGACATTGACATTACAAGCTGACCTAATGGTTGCTGGTGGGATCAAGTTGCCCTCCACCAAAGAAGTCCAGTCTCCGCGTGAACTCATTGAATATCAAATCACTTCACTGCGTCGCATTCGAACCATCCTTTTTGGCTTGCTCGTTAAATTCTTAGATACACGGATGAGCCCAGAGTGGGATGTAACCAAGGATGAAATGTCAGGCTGGATTAAAAAGCGGCATGAAGCCGTTTCGCAAACCGCCACCGTTTAACACCGCCAGACACCAATATTCACAGCTAGGAGTCAATCACATCGTGCAAGACTTTGCGTACAAAATAATCAAGTGGCAGGAGCGTCATAGCAACGACGCTCAAAGACGCTGCGGAGGACGATGGGTTGCCGTACCCACATCATTCGACAGTGTCGGCCTGAAGGTCTTGATGGGTCACGCCGATGGCCCATCAGCATTCGGCTGCTACGTATTACTTGCGGAACTCGCTGCCAGGATGCCAACTCCTGGAGTGCTAGCTAATGCTGAGCTGGCACTGGACGCAGGTACTATGGCCTCAATTTTTGGCATATCTGATCACGCGCTTCAGACTGCCATCGATCTAATGATGTTGCCGCACATCAAATGGATCGAACATGTTTCGTATCCGGATTGTATCCAAGTGCCGACCTTGGACAATCCGGAACTACTCCGGAATGACTCCGTATCAGCTACGGAACCACTCCGTACTGATTCCGTCCTCGCGCATGCGTGTTTGCAGCAGCAGCAAGCTAGCAAGCAAGCAGAGGGGGGAGTGGGGGGAGAAATCCACGCACTGCTTCGGCGAGTCCGTGGAAAATCAAGTCACGTGCCGACCGTGGCAAATGCTCTGCGATCCACCGCACAAGTCGTGACGCTCTGGTTTGACGTGACCCAGGACGAAACGGTCAAAGCGCCACTTGGCGTGATGGCAGCGAGAGTGGCTGACGGCAACGTTGGGGATATTCCCGGATTGACCTGCAAAATGATCGTGCATGCAATCGAGAAGCAGTTTGTTCACACCATTAACGGCACTGACGTCACCAACACCAAACTCACACACAACAAGCTCGGTATGTACATCAACGGCGAACTGGCTGTGCCTGTCGCTCAACTCGGAGAGGCTATTTACGCATGACTTCCAAACGCGACAACCGCAAACCTATAAATTTTGATTTATCGAAAATATTCGATCAATTGCCACCCAATAGCTATGAAGCAGAATGCGCTTTACTTGGCTCAATGATCCTAGACAAGAGCGTGATCGGCGATGTGATGGAGATCGTTGCTAGCCATGAAGATTTGTTTAAGCAGTCACATCAGGCGATCTACGCCGCAGTGGTGGATATGTTTGATAAAGCTGAACCAGTCGATCTGGTCGGCTTGAAAAACCGGCTCGAACTTAGTGGCCAAATCGAACATGTGGGCGGAGTGCAAGGACTGCTTGAACTTGTCGAGGCAGTACCCTCAGCAGTGAGTGCGCCGTACTACGCCAAGATCATCCGTGACCATGCGATCCGCCGCCGTGCTGTTGACGCATTGTCTAAGAGCCTGCACACAGCCCATGAACAACGTGAGATGCCTGTGCAAGAGTTGATGGATCAGATTGAGGCAGACATCTTCGCAGTGGCTAGCAAGGTGATGACAGGAGCATCCAATGAACCAACAACAATAGCTACTGAAGTTGTGCGAATGTTTGATCTGCTTGATAGCGGGCAGCGTGTCGCAGGTGTCTCGTCTGGTTTTATCGACCTTGACGACATGACCAGTGGATTACAGCCCGGCGACATGGCCATCCTTGCTGCACGGCCATCGATGGGCAAGACTGCGTTGACTGAACGCATCTTATCATCCCGCAGTGGCGTGGACTCAATGAAGATACGCCGTCGCATGATCGGGCCAGATGATTACAAGGAACTACGTAATGCCAAAGACGCGATTGGCAATTCGCCATTACTCATTGATGAC
>JAESSU010000202.1 GCA_016763955.1 Phycisphaeraceae bacterium
CCTGCGGTCAATCTCGTGTCGACACGACACGGCTCGCCAAGACCATTCACAGGACATGCGTTTGCCTGCTATTGAGAGTCCGAGCAGGCCCATTATCCAAGCTTACCAAGCAATACATCCGCCGCTTGGGTGGAGAAATTTTTTCCCTCAAAGGCACTAATCACCTTGGCGAGATCGTCTTGCTGCTGCTGGCGTTTGGCTTGACTGTTTAATAGTTCATCAACTGCTTGGACCACTGGCGGAACTTGACCGTAATGGGGGACTAATTCGGTGATGACGCGCTTATTTGATTGCCATTCACTAATGAGATTTGGCAAGGTGAACGTATGTTGCGCAACAAGCACCCGCCCAAGCGTTTGATAAAGCAAGCGGCTGGTGTTGTACATGGCTACCATCGGCTTGTTATGAGTTGCGATCTGCAAGGTCACCGTGCCTGAGGCAGCTAACGCGACATTCGACCAGCGGAGAACGGATTCAGTCTGGCCGATGGTCATGGTTAAACGGTCATCCCAGAGATCATCACAGCCCGCATCAGTGGTGAGCTTTTTGATCATGTCCGCGAGTCGTTGATCCAATGCCGCGACGATCACCTGTAATTTTTCGTTACCCGTGGTTCCGGGGTGGCGTTTAAGTAGTTCTTTACAAGCGAGCACCATGGTGGGCCAATTTTTAGCAATCTCACCGGTGCGTGAGCCGGGCAGCAAAATCAATTTCAAGTCTGCTTGTGGCAAATCATCTGCTTCTTGATCACTTCCGGGGGCATGGCAGTCACTATCAAAAACCGGGTGGCCGATAAATTGAGCTTTAACCCCGCGCGCTTCAAACCAGTCCGGTTCAAAGGGCAGTAAACACAGCACGCCATCGGACCATTTATGTAAGCGCCTAATCCGCCATGTCGCCCATGCCCAGATTTGCGGTGCGACCAGATGGATGATCCTAGCCTTGGGCAAATTATCGCGAACCATCTTGCAAATCGACCAATTGGCAGCCGGTGAGTCCACGGGAATGAGCATGTCGATGGGGTGTTCGGTGAGCCAATGCTTCAAGCGTTTAAGACGTTTTTTATGATCGGAATATTGTGCAAAAATGCCGAGTCCCATCGTCGCATGCTGTGTGGTCTGCTCGATGAGTACCGCCCCGGCTGCTTGGAGCTTAGGGCCTCCCATTGCATAGACTTGCAAATCAGGCTGCTCTTGGAGCATCTTGCGCACCACACCCGCAGCAAGCGCATCGCCACTAGGTTCAAAGGTCGTTAGTAGAATCTGTTTTCCGGGGGTCTTCATAGTGATAATTACAGTACCATGATTGATGAGCTTTGTCTGGTTAGGGTAAAATCAAACGATGAGTCCGAAACAACCTATCATCTGGATCACCGGCGCAAGTAGTGGCATTGGTGCGGAGCTAGCCCGTCAGCTTTCACCCCGTGCGAATCGCGTGGTGCTCATTGCTCGTCGTGAAGACCGGCTTGCTGCGTTAACGGATTTACTGCCTAACGCAGTCGCCGTGCCTTTGGATTTAAGTGATGCGGATCAAATTCGTGAAAAAATTCCTCAAGTGATCACAGAACATGGTGCTCCGGATGTTCTATTTAACAATGCAGGCTTTGGCGACTACCGCCCTGTTGCCCAGCTCACCGAGGCAGAGCATTTGCAGATCATGCAAGTGAACTATCTCGCGCCCGCTGCACTGATTCACCATGTCCTGCCTCACATGCTCAAAAATAATGCAGGGCATGTGATTAACATCGCCTCCATTGCTGCAAAGTTTGGCCCTTGGGGACATGGCCCGTATGCAGCTGCCAAGGCTGCGCTGATCGCCCTAACGCAAAGCCTTGCCATTGAGCACGAGGGGATCAATGTGCATTTTAGTTATGTCTGTCCGGGTATGATCAAGACCGAGTTTTTCGACACCCGAGGCTATGAGACCCCGCACATGCAAAAGCAGGTCACTAAGCATGGCATTCCCGTGGACAAAGCCGTCACCAAAATGGTAAAACTGCTCGATAAACCCAAGCTCGAACTCTGTGTGCCTGGACATTACCGCATATTGGATTTCATCAAAGCAATGAGTCCATCGCTAGCAATGAAGTTAGTCGCCAAAGGCAGTCGGCCTGCAAAGTAATGTTTTTCTTCAATCGTATCGTCTGAGCATTGAACTCTGTCATTTGGTGATAAAGCTCTGAGATTGCCGATAGAATGTTCACATGGATCGTATGCCCCAGATGGCCTCTAATAACAAACAGCTTGAGCATGACCCGTTGCTAGCACGGTTGATGCTGTTGATCTATTGGCCGATGTTAGCCATTGCGACCCATTGGCCTAAGCTCAACCCGCAAATTGGCGGGCATAGTCTCGGTGACCTGTATTTGGACAAGCCGATTCATCTCATCACCTTTGGCATACTCGAAGGTCTGATCTTTCGGGCGTTACCTTTAGGCAGGGCCTCTTCACTGCGGCGAAACTTGTTTGCCAGCATTCTTATTTGTTCGACTTATGCCTACATTGATGAATACACGCAGGTACTCACCGACCGCGTATTTTCCACGACGGATCTGCTCTTTAATATGATTGGCATTATTGCGGCGATGGGGCTTTGCGTTGCGCGCGTGCGTGATGATCATCCTCAGCCGCCAGACAATACCTTGCTTGCACGACTGTCGATTCTGGCGTTAGCGCCCTTGTTCTTGCTCGCTGCGTTTTTGCCCAATCTCACATTTGAAGCACCCTTTGGTTTACCCATGGGGCCGGTGTTTGCGGATCAAATTGAGATGCGCGGCGATCACTTGATCCATATCGGCGTGGCATTAGGAGTCACCTGGCTCTTGGCATGGGCCATGCCCTTAGGACGCAATCGCCCTAAACGAAGTATCTGTTTTGCCCTTGTAGTGGTGGGCGCATCGGGCATCCTCATTGAGCTGATTCAGAAGCTCACCGGGCGTGGTTATGAACTCAGTGACATGATTGCTCATGGGGTTGGCATGCTGCTAGCGGTGTTCACCGGCTGGGGCTATCTCATTGCAATTTCTGATAAAACACCCAAAGCCGCATTAATCGAACTTTCCCAAATAACACCCTCCCAAGATCAATCTAAAACAGGTGATCAAAAATTTGTGCGTGATGCCCGCACCGTCATGGGGATGACATTGGTCTCACGATTCACCGGGCTTGGCCGTGATGCAGTTCTTGCAGCATTACTTGGACTGGGCAACTTAGCAGATGCTTTTCACATGGGGTTTTTGCTGCCACATCTATTTAGACGACTCTTTGGTGAAGGCGCGTTATCTGCTGCGTTTATCCCGCAGTATGCACAGTTGCTCCATGAAGACCGCGAACTAGCCCGGAGATTAGCTTGGGCATTGATGGGCTTGTTACTCGTTGGGCTAAGCTTGGTCGTCATCATCAGTGAAGCGATTCTCTTTGGCATGCTCCAAAGCGGCGGGTTTACAGATACCTCGCAAACCGCAATCAAGCTCATCATGTTAATGCTCCCTTACACGCCCTTGGTCTGCATGGTCGCTTTGATCGGAGGCATGTTGCAAGTCCATGGCAAGTTCGGCCCCACCGCTGCAGCTCCCATCTTGCTCAACCTATCCATGATCACAGCAGCAAGCATTGGCATCTGGCTCCTCGATCCCCAACGCGGTGTTTATTGGATCGGACTCTCTGTCCTGGGCGCAGGTGTCTTGCAATTACTCTGGCAAATCGCTGCTGTCTGGCGCGATGAGCCGGCAACACTTAACTTCTCAGGCACACGCAAACCCTTAGTCGATATTTTTAAAATCATGCTCCCCATGCTCGCAGGATTAGCTGTCTTTCAAATCAATGCTGCAATGGACACCTTCCTAAGCTACCTCTTTAGCAGCCGCGATGGCAATGAGGTCATGGCTGTGATCATGGGCAAAAAATTGTTCTACCCCATCGAGTCAGGCTCCGTGGCTGCACTAGCATGGTCTCAACGACTCTACCAATTCCCACTTGGGGTCTTCGGCATCGCAGTGGCAACGGCAATCTTCCCGGCACTCTCGCGAACAGCAGTATCCGACCGAGGCAGCTTCGAACAAATTCTCCGCAACGGCCTACGACTCACCGTCTTCATCGGCTTACCTGCAAGTGTCGGTTTGATCCTTGTGAGATTCCCGCTGACACGACTGATTTTCCAATACGGTGAATTTGATCTCCAAGACACCACACGCGTCGCAGTGATTCTCACCGGCTATGCTACCGCGATCTGGGCATACTCAATGACACATGTTTTAACGCGCGGGTTTTATGCGCTTAAAGATGCAAAAACGCCCCTGCACATTACCGTGGTCAATGTCTTTTTAAACATCACCTTAAATCTGGTTTTAATCTAGTATCTTGGCGTGGCAGGCTTAGCGTGGTCCACTGCGTTTTGTGCGATGTGGCAAACGTTTTTACTCATCCGCGCGATCCGTCGATATGTGAAGCTCCCCATTGATGATGCGGTTCTTGGGTCATGGTTCCGGTCAGCAGTACTCAGTGTCCTGATGGGACTAGTGCTTTACCCGGTGATTCAAAGGGTGGATATGACCGCCTTAACGCGAATCGAATCTGCGGGCTTGCTTTTATTCCTCGTAGCGGTGGGCGGAGGGATTTACCTTGCAGGCGCATGGCTTGTCAAAGCACCTGAACTGCGTTGGTTGCTAAAACGTTCAGCGGGCTGATCAATCGCTTTGTGATAAAAAAGTCGGATTCGTAATGTAAAAAAATCCTAAAACATTCGCAATTCATTTGGCTAGGCGATCGTTATATTGTTTGCTTGATCTATACATCGTTACAGTTTAAATGGAGATAATGAGCCGCAATCCAACAAGCTATTTTGGGCTGATCGTCGAGTAGAATTTGCATTATGTTCAAGGGTCCTATAGTACCTAGAACCTCGACAAGATCAGCCCTTTTTAATAGACCAACCGTCAATGACCTTGTCTCGCTACAATATTGTTTGATTGATGCCTGCTGATCTTTGGGGCAATATTGTGAAATACCTTTTTTGTTTGTTGGTTTTACTGTCGAGTCTTCATCCGGCTTGGGCCAACGATGATGCATCAATGTTGTATCTCAAAAACTGTTCTGCTTGTCATGGCTTAAACATGCAAGGCGGTAACAATCCGTAGATTCGGCATTTTAATCATGTGCATGGCGTGCGCATTTTATAAAGTTGCGAAGCGATTCACTGACCTTGTCCGGATCATCAAGCATGACCCAATAGCCTGCATCGGGAATGAGTGAAATTTCAAGCATCTCTATTTTTGTAAGGTTTAGTTGCTTATGCCAGCCTGCATTGTCTGAGATGGGGGGGAGTGTTTGTCCTTGATCACCGATAATAACTTGAATCGGAATCTCTAGTTCGCCGACCCATTGCGAAGCATCATAAGCACGCTGAGTTGCGTTAAATGACTCACGGAATGTGCTGTGATTATTAAGCCATACGGCATGGCCTTTTCTTCGTTGCTCAAAAGCTTCAACCCGATCAGCAGACATGCGAATAGGACGACGGTAACGCTTGCCTGCGGTTTGCTGTTGTGCTTCTTGATTCACGTAACCTTCAACCATGGACACACCTTGGATTTTGCCAAAGTGCCTTTGAGCATGATGTAAAGCAACCCGTGTGCCCGATCCATGTCCCACAGCAGTGTGACTGCCAACACCTAATTGTGAAAGTGTCCAGTCGATGACGGGTTGTAAGTCTGCTGTAAAATCAAAGCGGACATCAGGCCAGTCTGTTTCACTGCGCCCTGGAAGGTCAAGCCCGATGACGCGATGGTCTTCTGCAAGTTGTTGCATCACAGGCAGAAAGTCCGCAATGGAACCCCCATTACCCGGGAAAAAAACGACCGCAGGGCCACGACCTCCAATTTGAGCATGGACATTGCGACCCGGACCAAATTCAACAAAGCGACTTTCAAGCACAAGCTAACTTTCTTTCAAAGCGATAAACAACTTACGAAGATCAATCATAGAAAGTGTCATATCATACTAAAAGCAGTGACAACAGGTGAGCTATAAGGGGTCTAGAGCCCGGGCAAATGCATGTACACCCTGTCTTGGCGAGCTAGGCGATGTCAGCCCGTTTTGCCCTTGGGCCAATGTTAAATCAGTGAGCAAAGTATTTTGGGTGCAACTTTTTGACCTACGGTCAATTTCGTGTCGGCACGACACGGCTCGCCAAAACAATTTCCGGTACATGCGTTTGCCCCGATGTCTAGAACGTTCCTAATTTAGCTGGTGCGACGCGACACTTGCATTTGGGATGCTCTAGATGTGAGCCATTGTTAAAGCCCAGACGGTTTGGGTTATGATGTACCCCATGCCACGCATTAAGGACCAAGCTATTTGTTTGCGATTGATCGACTGGTCTGAAACCAGTCAGATTGTCGAATTGTTTACGCGCGAACATGGCAAAGTGCGCGGTATGGCCAAAGGATCCAAACGGTTTTCGCCTAGCAGTATCGCACGCTTCTCCGGCGGCATTGAGCTAATGACCGGCGGCCAACTTCTTGCAACGCATAAAACAAGCTCAGATTTATTAAACATCACCGAGTGGGACCTGCAACAACCCTGGTGGCATATGCGCCAAAACCTGCGCGTGTATGAACTTGGAATGTATGCAATCGATCTGACAGCAGCACTACTAGCTGAACACGATCCACATCCCAAATCCTTTGACGCTTTAGAATATTTTTTTCAGCAAGCATCGACGACACAACGCTTAGAGCCGCTACTGTTGATCTTACAATGGAAGCTATTAGCGGATGTCGGCTACCAGCCGCAGTTAGAACATGATGTGCATACCGGTGAAGCCCTCGTAGATGGGGCGACCTATCAGTTTGATCCACTTGCTGGCGGACTTTGCAATCAGTCAAATACTTCGACATGGGGAGTGCGTAAACAGACAGTCTTGCTACTGCGTCAATTAGCTGATGGCGAATCAATCGCCCAGTCGATTACCTCAGAGGGCGTAGATCGTGGCAACAAACTTTTATGCAGCTACATACGGTCAATCCTCGATAAGCAACTTGCAACAATGACCTACATATTAGGCTAACCCAGCCCCCGCCCGCCCCCGGAAGTTTTAAACATACACAAGCCCGCAGATGAGTCTGCGAATCTGCGGGGCCATCGGGGAACACCGAGGGACACCAAGGTCTCAAATAAAACCAATAAAAA
>JAESSU010000203.1 GCA_016763955.1 Phycisphaeraceae bacterium
TCAATAACTTTAATGGTTTCAACATCATAGAAAGCGCGGATGATGGTTTCCGTGGAGCTAAACTCCTCGTCAATCGCACGCACAAAGGTCGTTGCAGGCACCTTTGTGGATTGATCAATCCACATCATCAACACATCTTTCTTAGTGACTTCCAGCTCAATCCAGGAACCACGCTCAGGAATGATGCGGGCTGAATGTAGCGGGCGGTCACCCACGTCAGATGAGATTGAGAAGTCAACACCAGGGCTACGGTGAAGCTGATTAACAATGACGCGTTCAGCACCATTGATAATATACTCACCACCACCCATCATAACTGGGATTTCACCCAAGTAGATGTCTTCTTCGGGAATCTCCGCGACATCCTTTCGGACAAGGCGAACCCGTATCCTAAAAGGTAAACCATAAGTCAGGCGAAGCTGCTTACACTCTTGAGGAGTGTATCGCGGTTCGTCCAACGAATAGTGCAGAAATTCTAATTGCATGTTCCCATCGTATGATTCGATAGGGAACACTTCACGAAGCAGAGACTCCAAGCCAATGGTAACATCTCGCTGATCCACATCTTTTTCGAGTTGCAAAAATCGCTCGTAAGCAAGTTTTTGAACTTGAACTAAATTTGGAACAGGTAAGGCATCACCCCGCTTGGAGTAATTGCGTACTGTCTTCAACAGCATTGATCACTCCGATCACGCTCAATACAAAGTGTTGTGTTTGCTAGCTTTACGTCGTATTCTAGCACCGCATATAACATAGGTAAGAGAGCTAGTATAGCGTAATAAAAATAGGAACACAAGTCGTGTCAAGACCTTTTTGCCCAAAACTTGTAAAAAACTTTATTTTTAGACGTTTCCACGTCATTTATTACAAAGAATAAACACCCTCAGCCAAGCTCCACACCCCGCAAACCGCCTAAGTCTGATTCCTCACAAAAAACGTGTTTACCCCCCACCACCCACGTTTAACACAACATTGTAATCCCGCGGGGGGCTTTTTAAGATCAACCTTTTGTCAAAAGTCCGCCCTCATTCATTTAATGCCGGTGATCTTTGGGCTCATCATCATTATCCACAGGTTTATCCCAACTTTGCGGATTATCGGAATCCCAATCCTCAGAATTTTCTGCCTGTGTTTGCATTCGTTTGGCAGATTCATCCCACGGGTCTGGCAAGTCTACAGTGCGTTTACTTGACTGTTCCAATTCATTTAACCGCATCCGACGTCTGATGACGCGAAATAAGGCCATCATTACCCCCACAAACAGGAACAACAGAATAACCGCCAGCGCCAAAGCCCAAAAAAGCCCCACAAGCTGCTGTTGTTTCTCAAGCGGAACCGACTGAGCGACGATAAATAAACAATAATTTGGTCTAATATATATGGCCATGCTTGACATTCATAATAAAAACGAGACCATTAAGTTACAATACTCGTTTGAAACTTTCTTTTAGTGATCCGTAGACACAAGGGCGTTAAATCATGGCTGAAGCGAACTCGGGCTCCCTGATGGTTCAAAAAATTGGTGATGTTCACATCATCGAATTCATGGAAACCAACATTCTCGACCAGATCGTTATCGAACGCATCAAAGAGCAAATACTCGGCGTCATCGAAACGGCTGGTCATCCTAAGATCCTCATCAGCTTCGAAAATGTCAAGCACATTTCCTCTGCGATGCTCGGAACACTCATGGCCGTCAACAAAGCGGTCAAGTCCTCCAGTGGCGAATTACGGCTTTGTTCCATCGATAAAAACCTGATGGAAGTCTTCAAGCTCACGCGCTTAGACAAGGTTCTAAAAATCTTCAAGAACCCACAAGTTGCCATGGACAAGTTCGTCAAATAAAGAACAACACCATTAAAAAAACGCTGTCTTTCAAGGGCAACGTGGTGCAACCCATACAAAAAAACAACCCTGCAACCTTTGGGAAGCAGGGTTGTTTTTTATATCATGAACTCGCCTCGCAACGGCTAAAATCATGCCTACAAAAAAACACATTGCATTGACTGCTTGTCCAAGCTCCCCAATGCTCCCTACAATATCCATATGACGCAAGCAGCCAATTGTTTTTTCCAAATCAATGCCCAGGGACATACTCCCAAGCAAGTCACTCTCGCGGGAAGCCAACAGATCATCGGACGCTCGCCGGAGGTGGACATCACCCTAGCGGATCAGACCGTCAGCCGCCAACATGCAGAAGTCTACGCAGATGCACATGGCAGATGGTGGATCAAAGACCTTAAAAGTCGTAACGGCACACTCGTCAACGGCCAGCGAATCTCCGTGGATCATCTCCTAGAATCCAACGACACCGTTGAGATCGAACATTTCACATTGACCTTTAACGTCCTCGGTGACCTACCTAGCCGTAAGGCCGCTCGCCCCGGGACGCATGCTGCTTTAAATGTCAACGATAATCCCATTGGCCCAATCACCCGACTCGACGCACAGCAAGCTCCCCCGATTGACGCTCAACATTTGCAAACACTGATCCGTTTTGCTGAAGACCTGCTCATCACAGAAGATGCCAACGAACGCTTGCTTAAACTTGCACGCATCCTCATCAGCAAACTCTACCATGGCATCATGGCGGTCACTTTCGATCTTAAAATAGCCAACCCCGATGAACCTGCCGACATGCTTATCGAACCTCAGTTTGCCCATAACTGGGGAAGTGGCGAAACGCCTTATATCTCACGAACGCTTTTGCGTAGTGTCATCGAACATCAGGCCCCCGTCATCGCAACCAACACCGACTCAGCAGATGACAGCGTGATGGCATTATCACTAGCCGATGACAAACAATCCCTTGCAGCATTAGCATGCCCGATCAACATCACCCAAGACAGCATGCAAATACTCTATGCAAACTTCCCCGCGGAGTTTGGCACCATGGAATGGCTCGCGCTGGCCTCACTGGCAGTGGAGCAATACAAACAAACAAACACCGCATGGATCGCTCGCATTCAAGCTCAAGAACAAGCCGCCATGCAAAAGGAATTAGAGCAAGCATCACGCATTCAAAACTCGCTGATCCCACACACCATCGAGCTAGATCAAGCAGACCTAGCCATCGGCTTTGAACCGTGCAAATATATTGGCGGCGATTACGTGGACATCCGACCCGTAGATGATGGGAAAATTTACATCA
>JAESSU010000204.1 GCA_016763955.1 Phycisphaeraceae bacterium
AATAGCAGCTCATATGCCACATCCAAGTAGCCAAATCGTGAGAGCACATGGTTGATATAAACCGAGCCGACAAACCCGGTGGACAGATGCGTCCCACGAGATCGGATGTCCTGTGCCAACCAGTTGGCTGCTGCTTGTCGCTGTGTTTCAGGGAGCAAATTAAAATACAGTGCTAACAGGTAAGCGGTTTGCGTTTGTGACGCGAGTCTGCCAGCGGGTGTTAAGAAATGGTGACAAAACGCTTGGCAAGTTTTTTCAAATAGGTCATGGTAATGTGCCGCTTCGTCATCTTTACCAATGACTTTGAGCATGCGAGCAAAGAGGTCTGTCGAGTATGCTAAAAACGCGGTGCCGATCAGGTCATCTGATGTCGTTGCATCATGGTTAAGCCAATCACCAAAACAATGTTCTTTGCTATAGCGGCGATCACAACGGAGAAAATCATGTGAGCCTTCATGCAGTGAATCGACGAAGCGTTTAAGCATGTCATAGTGTTCATGGATTAAATCCGTATCACCATAACATTGATAAAGCGTCCATGGGCAGATCACTGCTGCATCAGACCATGCTGGGCCGCCGAGATTTGCGTGGGTTCCCACATTCACATTGGGGATGACACTTGGAATCCCGCCTGATTCCAATTGGGCATCAGCGGTGTCATCTAGCCATTTTTTAAAAAACGCTGAGACGTCCATGTTAAATGCAGCTGTGCGAATAAAAGCTTGTGCATCACCGGTCCAGCCCAGACGTTCATCACGCTGCGGGCAGTCGGTGGGGACTTCTAAGAAGTTCCCTCGTTGTCCCCATGTGATATTGCTTTGGAGTTGATTCACCATTTCGTTAGAACATTCAAACGTGCCCGCAACAGGGGTATCAGAATGAACCACGATGCCCGTCACTGCATTGCGTGGCGGTGCGACTTTCAGGCCTGATAGCTCCACATACTGAAAGCCGTGAAATGTAAAACGCGGTTCGTAGGTAACCGGCTTATCATTTGCAAAAGTATACGTGTCAGTGGCTTTGGCACCTCGGAGATTTTCGACATACATCGTGCCATTGGGGTTAAGGTATTCTGCATAGCGGATCGTGATGGTCTGACCTTTTTCTGCTTGTAATTGCAAACGCATCCAGCCGACCATGTTTTGCCGTAAGTCAAAAATCCAACGACCGGGTTCAATTTCTGTAGGGTCTGCAATTGCTGTTAATTCTTGGGTTCTTCTAACAGGCTCACTGCGAATGCCAACCAGTGGAATTTTTTTTGCAACAAATGTTTGAACCTTCTGCCAGGTTTTGTCATCAAATTTTGCCTGATCCCAATCGGGGACTTCATAGTTGGCATCGTAGTCTTCACCCATAAGCAGATCGTTACTGCGAATCGGACTTTGGGCTGTGGTCCATGAATCATCGGTTGCGATGGTAGCTCGCGATCCATCAGCAAAAGTGACTTCGATTTGTGCAAAGAACTGAGGTTGCTTGCCGTAGAGTCGATGGTACTTCCATCCAACACGACCACAGTACCAGCCGTCACCGAGCAAGGCTCCAACAGCATTGTCACCTTGTTGAAGTTGTGAAGTCACATCGTAAACTTGGTAGATCAGACGATGGTTGTAGTCTGTCCAACCCGGTCGCAACACATCGTCGGTGACGGGTTGACCGTTGATGGTGCAATCATACAGTCCCAATGCCGTCACATATAAGCGGGCTGAGACAGGTTGTTTTTCTAGTGTGAAATTTTTACGGAGCATCGGAGCAGGCATGTAAGTTCCTTCTTCGCCGACGATGTCCGAGCCAATCCATGTCGCTTGCCAGTCTTGATCCTCAAGCAATCCGATTTCAAATATTGCAGGCTCACTCCAAGGTGATGCCTGTCCATCTGCATCCCATGTCCGAACCGACCAATAGCAACGCTGGCGTGATGTAAGTGGTTTACCCGCATACGTCAGATTCACCGACTGATCCGAGTCCACCTTGCCCGTATCCCAAAGGTCAGGATTTTGAATCGGTGATGTTGCGTTAGTTGACACACAAACTTGGTATGCCTGTTGCATCGCACCTTCACGCGGGTCATTGACCCACCAACTTAGTCGGGGTGTGAGTCGATCCAATCCAATTGGATTCACCAACGATTCACAAGTCAGACGACAAGGCGCATTAAAGTCATTCGATAATTTCATATTGTTTACTTTCGCATCAATCAAGCAGGGTTATTTTGAATAATTTTAGCTCAACTTACAATTTAGTCTAGCACGTCATTGTGATTTATTTGTACAATTTTGCGCATGCTACAACAATCCACCATTTTGATCCGCACGCAATTCAACTGGCCTTTGTCACCTGGCGTCTTTGCTTTTCGCTTTCCAACGCTTGTGGATATGCCCCCGCATGACCATTTATTTTTGGAACTGGTTTATGTTGAATCAGGGACTGCAGAACACCACTGTGCTGGAGGCGTAACACAATTACAACCCGGCAGTATCATCGTGCTTCGCCCGCATGTCTGGCATGCCTATTTAAATCCCAACAAACTGGTCGTTCTTAATTGTCTAATCGACCCTAAGTTCTGCCAACACTTTGAACCGCTGCTCTCGGCGCTGCCCTCGACTGCCCAACTCTATCGCAATCATGTGACCTATCAACAAGAAGTCCCTTCGTTTCACTATCAACCACCACGTACAAAAAGACTCTATTTTCAAACACTTTTTGACCGCATGCTCGATGAGCAGGAACGTAACAAACCCGGGTGGCAAGGGGCCATGACAGCAATCGCATTAGAACTACTCATCGAGCTTGCAAGGCAATGCGACTACAAGCCGTCTCCTACGACTTCTAACACCATTTCAAGACAAACCTCCAGCCGCATCGACACCGCAGTAACCTATCTTGAAACACACTATCATCAGCAGGTGAGCCTTGACGAACTGGCCTTGAAGGTCAAGCTCAGCCCCGCGCATCTATCGCGCACATTCAAACAAAAAACAGGCGTGGGGATCATCGATTATATTCACCGTCTGCGATGCGAAGAAGCCTGCCGAATGTTGCGTCTAACTGATCATTCTATCTCCCGAATCGCAATGGATGTCGGGTATGACGAGTTGGCCTATTTTTCGCGTTGCTTTAGAAAACAAATCGGCTACGCGCCGCGAACCTATCGCCAGATCGGTAACGATATCGATGCCTCAGCCTTTGATTTCTCCAATCAACAACGTTAGCCTGAAATAGTTGTCACCCCTATTTTGGAGATGTTGATGTCTAATAAACCAGTTAATGTTGTTCTCGTTTTTGCGGATCAAATGCGTGCTTCTGCCATGGGGTGCGCGGGAAATCCAGATGTCATCTCACCGACTATGGATCAACTTGCATCACAAGGACTGTATCTGGAAAACGGTATTGCCAACACCCCCGTCTGCTGTCCAAACCGAGGTACGCTGCTCACTTCAACATACCCAACCTGTCACAATGTTCAGGTCAACGACATGCCCGTGCGAACGGATTTACCCACACTTGGAACCGTGGCAAAAGACAACGGCTACGACACTGCCTACATCGGCAAGTGGCACCTAGATGGCTCACCACGCAGCAAGTTCACACCGCCGGGCCCGCGCCGCTTGGGCTTTGATCACTGGGCAGTCTATAACTGTTCACATGCATATATGGACCCTAAGTATTATCGTGATTCGCCGGAACTTATTCGCAAACCCGGCTATGAGCCACAAGTCCAAACAGACCTTGCTTTGGACTATCTCGAATCACGAAAAAAAAATCAAACGCCCTTTTGCATGGTGGTCTCATGGGGCCCCCCGCATGATCCTTATCCCCAAGTTCCCCAAAAATACATCGATCTATATGACCCAGAAAAAATCACGTTGCACCCCAACGTGATAGAGCCTATTGATAATGTGTTAGCCAAAGACAAAGACTGCCGCACAACAACCGCACAATACTATGCGGCAGTAACAGCATTAGATGAACAACTTGGACGGATGCTCACCAAACTCCGTGAGATGGATGAACTAGACAACACCCTGTTTATCTTCACGTCGGATCATGGCGATATGCTCTGGTCCCATGGCATGATGAAAAAACAAGCACCTTGGGCCGAATCAGTCGATATCCCCTTACTAATGCGTATGCCTTCCAAACTCGGCAGTGGCATCAAAAACGATGTCCTCTTTGGGACCGCGGATTTACTCCCCACCATTTGCGGATTGTTAGATTGGGATCAACCGCAGACTTTCCAAGGCAGCGACCTTTCTGACTGCTTAACTGACCCACAAGCACCGCAACCCACCACATCACTAATCGCCAACTACCACGGCTATGGTGAAGGCATTTGCCAAAATCTCTACGCATGGCGAGGGGCGCGCAGTAAATCACACACCTACGTTGAAAAACCCAATCGTAAGCCATGGATGCTCTTTGATAATCTGACAGACCCCTATCAATTAAACAATCTCATCGACCAGCCACAAGTTGCAGATTTGCAATCCGAACTGTCAGAAGCATTAACGCATTGGCTTACAAAAACAGATGATCCAGCATTACCCGATGACGATCAACTAAAACACTTCGGACTCTATGAGCAATGGATTTATCACCGTGATATCGTACAGAAGCAATGGCGTTAAGCTGCTAAACACACGAACCGATTTAACTCAGCCCTGATGTGTACACAGTTCGACTTTGAGTAGATCACAGAGCGTCTTGATTGCCTGCTGCTGATAATTCATCCCAATGGCATAGTGAGCACTAAAGGCATGATCAACAAAATGCTGAATGTCATCGAGCTTCATAAGCCAACGTCCGCGATACCAGCCGCCTTGGGAATCATCATAAGTTTTAGTCACCTGCCCCGGATAAACATGCAGTTGCGATGATGCTTCTTCCAAGCGGCAAAGCACGGCATCGCCGAGTTTAGGAAGCGCAAAAGTCATCGACTGCCCTTCCCAGCAAGGAAGCGTTTGAACCACGCGGTATTTTGCATCATCCGTCATGCAACGCGGAACTGTACCAGCGGTCGCAAAGTGACAAAGCATCACGGTATCCTCTGCTAGACTCTGATGATAGTCTGCTGCAATCGCCTTATCAGTGGGAACCGGTTTCTTATCCACCTCCCAAGCATCTCGGAACCCCAGATAAATATTGGCCATCATGGCTTGCTGCTGGCTCACACTTGCTAGTAGCAACTGTGAGATGAGCACCGCCACGTCTCCTTCTTCTGAAGTCGTAATCCCCTGAGCCCGCAAGGCAGCATACGCCACGTTGGGCATCGCTTTTTTCTGGAACAAGAACGGCTCAAACTCTTGGACTGTAATCGCGTTGGCCTGATGTTCATCAATGAGCTGGTGCATCGCAACATACAAACGAGCCACATCCAGAAGATGATCTTGACTTAGCGCAGGGTCCACATCACTGATCAACGTTTCATGCCAATGTTCCCACACCTGCTGAGCCGCCGTGAGAGGAACCTGCTTTGCTAGGGCCTGTAAACGGGCCGCAGGAATCGCCACGACATGAACGCCTGTCATTTCCTGCAAGACCTTCGCACGTGCTTCGACATCCCCACACATAGGATGCGGATTGTCATGGACGCTAATCACAATCGCCGTCGAATTTTTCAGCCATGCTTTTGCGCGCAAGGCCGTGAAGGATGCCACAATCCGCTGAGGATCTTCTGCGGGTAAAACGTCAAGCCCGCGTTGCCTAAGCACGTGCCTTGCAGATGACTGATAAGGATGAAACACCATGGACGGATCCATCATCATCACCGGACATCGCACATCGGCAAATAACGCATGAGCCTTCCAGACAAGTAAATGATCGCCAAGAATCAACACGTCTGATTGCTCACTGAATTCGGTGACCTGCTCGGCGGTGAGGTCTGCGTAATATCCACCATCAGTGAATGAGACAAAACCATCGCCAAGGAGTTGCTCCAGTGCGTCCATAATGAGCGTCGCAGTCGGCGCGTTAAAGGACAATACACAAACCCGTAGTGAACCAGTCGCAGGACAAAGGTCTTTTGCCTGCGGGAAATTCATATTACTACTGGGCATATTCTGTAAAGGCGAAGTATTACACATTATAAAACATTTCTTAAAAATACAGTCAATTCGGATCATCCCTTTTACCAGAAATGACTTAATTTGTGAATTGCGTATAGGCACGCCAAATCACAAACGACCTAAAAAGTGCCTAAAAAAAAGCACGGCCAGTATGACCGTGCTTTTAGGAAAGTGTCATTGTTCAAACCACGTCAAGCCGAATTTGGCCTGTTTTCAGAGGAGTCCGAAGTGTCCGGAGTGTCCGGGGAGTCCGGGGAGTCCGATGATTCAGAACTTCTGGGGGCAGAGGTGTCGGAAGGTTCTGAGCTTTCGGGGGGTTGTTCTTGCTTGAGCTTGTCTTGTTCAGTTGCAAGCAAGTCGCTGATCGTGGGTTTATCTAGCTCCTCACCATCCATTAATCGCTTAACTTCTTCAGATGAAAGTGTTTCATATTTGAGTAGTGCTTGAGCAATGGCATCGAGTTGATCGCGATGATCTTCAATGATCTTCGTGGCTTGAGCATATGTGGTATCGATGAGCAACTTGATTTCATCGTCGATGATCTTGGCAGTTTCATTACTAAGACTGTCTGCACTTTGCCAAGACTGACGTTGTTCATCTTCACCGACAAACTGGAAGCCGAGCTTTTCACTCATGCCATATTCGGTGACCATC
>JAESSU010000205.1 GCA_016763955.1 Phycisphaeraceae bacterium
TGTACTTGTCGCCACAGGGGCGAAAAAAGTTGAGGTATTGAATAAAGCACGCACTATTGGATCCACATTACAATACCCGATTCGCCACATTCTTCACCAGACCCAAACACCGGTCACGATTGTGACGGGGTAGGATTTATTCGGCTTCCTTTACTCCATTGTTCCTCAGCCAGAACTCAGCCTGAGGCATTTGGTAATCATAATCCACGTCTAAGCCACCATAGTTTTCCAGCGGCCAGATATTTTTGCCCATCCATTTTTGCGGCAACAAGCCATCTTCCATATTGTCGAGATTACGGGGACGAATAATAGACACGCCCATATCCGCAAACCAAACATTGCCCTGGCTATCACGATCGCAGTTTAGGGTTTTTGGATCCCCAAAGGTTTCAAACGGAACAAACGGTTGCAGGTGCCCTGAATCGTCGATTTTGCGTGCTCGCAGCGGGCTCCACATATTATAACAACTGACGGTTACTGCACTGTCGGTATTGGGCCGTTCGCGCAACACACGAATGCCTTCTTCCAAAATCTTGGGCGAAATCGTCGGAGAATTGGCCATCAGCAACACTAAAAGTTCGAGCTCTTGCCCGTTCTCTTCACAGTCTTTCTTAACAAGCTCATAAGCATGCACATAGGCATCTTCACCAAGGGCGGCCTTGGTGCAGAGATGATCAGGCCGATCAATGACAACAGCATCAAACTCAGCAGCAACATCCTTGATCGCCTGGCTATCCGTTGACACATATATGCGATCAATGCTGGGGGAAGCTTGCGCTGCCATCATTGGATAAGCGACCAAGGGTCGTCCGAGTACGGGATAAACGTTCTTTCCCGGGAACCCCGCAGACCCTTCACGGCCAATCAAAATCGCAGCAATCATAATTTAATTCCTTTAGCTTTGTCTCAACCGTCCGTGCTATCAACGGCTGAAGGGTGGGTTTCTGGATTGGATAAATCCTGAGATTGGATACAGTCCAAAAGGCCAAGTCCCAAATCAATATATGTACTACGCGTCATTTTACGACCAATGCGCGGCGTGTAGTTATAGGGCGTTTGCATATAGTGCCCCTTGACATTTTGATTGCCCAGAACAACCTCAACCTTGCCATTGAGCATCTCCGTGAGCATTTCCAACATAGCGCCCGTGGTTATGCGTTCCCGCCCGGTCAAATGCAAAATTGAACCTTTGTATTCATCTTCTAATATTTCCGCACTCATTAAGGCAGCATCACGAATATGAATGTATTCACGCACCTCTTGGCCATTTCCAGCGTACTCAATTTTTCCTGTTCCCAATGCAGATGTTATCATTTTAAAGACTGAGTTGCTTGCGTCTGCCCGCGGCCCGTACAACGAGCCATAACGTAAGATGGTGTATTCCAAACCGTAACGATCATGATAGTCTTGAATCAAATGTTCACATGCTTGCTTAGATGTTCGGTAAAAAGAGCCTTGATCTGAATAGACATAAATTGAACTCGAAAACACGAATCGTTTTACCTTATATTTGCGGGCGGCCTCAAGCAAATTGACGGTGCCCATCAAATTTACGAACATCGTTTCTCGCGGTTTATCAATGGCTTCATTGATATCTGCAAGTGCGGCTAAATGATATATGACATCACAGCCTTCAACGGCTTTATTAACGGCATTTTCGTCTGTAATATCACCTACGATTTCTTTTTGTCCGTCTTGCAAATATTGTGAAGCATTAAAATCAAATATTGTCACTTCATGCCCGGCTTGCATCAATGCGTCAGAAACATGACTGCCAAGAAATCCAGAACCACCTGTTACGAGTATTTTCATAGCCATCTCAATTATTCTTTCATTTGTTATTAGCTAGACGTTGGGCCATGACATATTCATCCTCAGGAACTGGCGAAGCAAAAGCCATACCCTGTGCAAAGCGTATGGCATCCTCTGTTGCTTCAATTTCCATATTTGCACGGCAATCCTCGGTCATAGAACCAAGATGACAGGTCAGCACCGTATTCTCAAGATTGCATAATTCACCTTCATAAGGCTCATCTTCAAATGCATCGATCGCCGCAGTTGCTAATTGACCGCTTCGCAAAGCTATTGCAAGCTCAGCCTCATTCACCACACCACCTCGAGCTGTATTTAGCAAAACAGCATTCTTCTTGAAACAGGAAAATTCAGCTGATCCAACAAGATTTTTCGTTTCTGGCGTTAGGGGTACATGCAAACTAATCACATCACATTCCGCATAGATACGTTCTTTATCTGCCCAAGTGACTATATTATCAAATTCCGAATTTTCTTTAAGGTCATTGGCCAAGATTTTCACGCCTGGAAAGCCACCGCTGAGGTGGCGAATAACTCCACCGCCAATACGACCACATCCGATTATACCAACAGTACATTCTGATAGACGGCGTCCAGCCTTGCGGATCCATGTGCCTGCACGGACGTTGCGGTCAGCTTTGGTAACTTCTCGCAACAGATCAATCATCAAACCAATGGTGAGTTCTGCCACTGCGGGTGATGGGCCATCGGGGGTGAAAGAAACGGCAATCCCACGTTTGCGCGCCGCGATAAGGTCGACACTGTCCAACCCAATCCCCACACGACAAATGGCTTTAAGGTTTTGGCACGCTTCCATAACTTTAGCCGTAATGGGTTCTGTGCCAGCGATGATAATATCAGCATCCCCAATCACACTAGCCACTTCCTCAGGGCGCAACTTACGACCGAGTGGGTTAATCTCGTATTTCAATCCAGCCTGCTCTAACGCTTGAAGCGGCTTTGGGTTAACTGCCCCAAATGGGATCGTCGTAACAACAACCTGTATTTCTTTATTCATAAAACATCCTCCCTGATCGATAAGATTCTTATACAAAAACAAACGGCTAAACAGAACACCTTTAAAAGGGTGCCCATTTTATATCACGAAGAACAAAATTATTATCCATCACGACAAGATGCTTCTAATTTTAAGACACCTTCATTTTTGCGGCAATCAGAACAGGATTAAGAATGAGGCCAGATTTGGTACACAACAGAGGTACTTTATTCTTTCCATATAAAATACGAAGGTCACTATTGGAATCAATCGATTTTAAAAATGAACTTGGTATCGCGATTGGATGGAAATCGACATCCATAGACATGCTCTCAAAATATTTAATAATGCCATGACGAGAAACACAATTGAACCCTGTTTTCCACCGACCTTCTGTGGTTTTCGTTTCTGTATAAACGTCAACATCCTCATCGTTAATCAAACCCATTACAGTAAGAACGCCATGCGGTTTTAATAAAGATATAAGCTTTTCTAAGACAGGATGCGTGTCACGCGCGCGTGTCAGTCCTTCTAGAGACAGCACGGCATCATATTGTCCATCAACGTTTAACAGATGTTCGGTAACTGTATTAATATGAGGTGCTTTATCACGTAGTATCGAAACTTGACTTTCGTACGGAGAGCTACCAGTGCATAGCCAATTAGGCAGGCCTGCCGATATTTCTTCCAAAAGCGCGCCTTCCCCACAATCTATCATAAAGAAAGAAGGCTGAGCCGAGAGGTTGTTTTTTGTGTTTGAAATAATTTGCTTAGAATACCAATTAGCATCCATAATTTCATGCAGCCATAACGATGGATGTGATGGTTCGTGAATCGTAAATTTACTAATTCCATCTGATCTCGAGTATTCGTTTTCAGGAAATGCGGATTCAATTTTATCAAGATCAGCATCACTGCTAATCCAGCAAATAATACGCAAATCATCCCAGTCACAATACTTTTGCATCTCCTCTTCTTTGCCCGTTTCGCACATTAGGATATAGGCCCGTCCACTCTGGCGCCCCCTAACAATGGCGGCTCTGAGGTTAAAGTTCACCAATCTATTGTTAAGCGATGGTGAAGCATAATAACCAAAGCTTTTACGGGCAATATCGAATTCGGTTCCTGAATCTGTCCTTAATGTGATCTGTTCATCATGTTCCAGATATACGTCTGCTGAATGAGTGATTGTGACCTCACCGTTCGCAGAGACTCGAAACGTTCTAGGAAGTCCATCTTTACCTATCTTCATATAAGATATCCTTAGCTACACTTGAATAGGTAAGTTTAGGGAGTGGTGCCTATTAATTGAGCGAATTTAAAGTACTAGGGGTATTAATTATCATTTAATTCTAAACAAGATACGCATTGTGTACTTGCTACTCGGCTCGATAATACGTTCAATTTTGATCAGCGTAAAACCAGCTCGTTCCCCAAGTCGGATTGCTGAACTCGGGGAAAAAACATGGATATGATCAACGAAGAATTCTTCACGTTTTTTGCCTAGAGGATCACAAGCCGCTGCGATATCAGGAAGTTCAACGTAAAGGATTCCATTTGGATTCAATATTTCTTTTACACGCTCAAGCATTGCGAAAGGATTGGGGACATGCTCAAGAACCTTGTTAAGGGTAACAAGGTCATAGGTCCCAAGCTTGGATGAATCTATGGTTAGAAAATCTCCTGTAACCGCATTTACTTTAGCAACCTTTTCAAGGTGTCCCTTTGAACGAGGGTCTGGGTCTAAGGCCAAAACATCCCACCCAATCTTTGCCATAGCATGAGGAAAAACACCAAGTCCTGAACCAATATCAAGCAGTGATGGTTCATGCATTTGGGTTGTCTTAGCAAGATAAGATCTGGCCATTTCATTGACCCAAGCAACACGCCCTGTATTGTCGGATTTATGAGGTGGCAATGCAATTATACGTTCAAATGTTTTACGCAGCCCGTCTTCAGACCCGTAAGTCGCATCTATATATGAGGCTTCATAAAGAGAGGATAAATCCATATTATGACGGGAAAAATAATGCCCACAAATGCTACAGGAATCATATTGTCGCTTGTAAGTCGTCTTCGGCCCAAGATCAAAAGCAACTTCGCCTTCAGGAGGTGTATCGTATGAAAAGGCTTTTTCTAAGCTCTGTTCCTTACAGGGGCAGTTAAGCGTTCCACAGGTACTTGTCATTGGCCCCAGTTCCATCCATCTAATAAAAAGTCTTCAATAACCCATTGGTTATTTTTTTTGGTCCAAATATCATGATTACGAAATGTCTCGGCTATCTCATAGATGCGAGAAACAGGGACTTCAAGAAACTGAGCAAACATCTCGATCTCACGCTTTGGCGTTTCATCACCTTTGCCTTTTAAAATATCAATAGCTTCATTCCGGGTTAAACGCCCAGCACGAATTTCTAAAGATACGTTATCCCAAGTCCGCGTGAATCCAAATTTATACCATTTCACCCAATGATGAATAGCAATGAGATAATTATCATCTACGTCGGCAAATGAATAATAGCCTGTTGTTGGTTTATCCGCAGCTTTGAACCCCTTTAGTTTCGCAGCCTCAAATGTCATTACCGGATCCCATTTAAAGAAATGACCTAAAAATTGAGCCGTGACACCTGCTTTTTCTTGTTCTTCATCACTCGGCCACTGGTATATGGCTAAATCCTGTGCACTGAGATCTCCATCAACCCAATCGTTTGCGACAGTCCCATTGGTGACACCGTATTTCTTTAGCCAGGCATGAGTAAGACGCACCCCCATTAACTCATCATCGCTACCTCCATATTCAAAGGCTGAGTTCTCTCCCCATAAGATGAGAGGCACTTTGAACTTTGTAGCAAAATTAAGAGGTATCGCATGTAGAGCCATATGCATGGGGATTGCCGAGGCTCCTTTACGCTCAAATGCCTTAAGGGTAAAGCGGCGTTCGACATCTGGGTTAATCGATACATCCATGTGATCGACACCAAGTTGAATCAAATTGTCTAAATTTTGCTGCCCCAACTCACTCCGGCCAGGAGTGCGCCAAGTAACACACAAGGGTTTTAGCCCAAATTCTAGAGCCTTTACAACTTGCCATGTACTATCTTTTCCTCCGCTAACAGGAATAATACAATCATAATCAGCACCTATCGATTTTACTCGACGAACAAGCGTTTTGAAATCATTTTCACGCTGTTCCCAATCTATACTTTCCTTATGGCGAGCTACAGAACAGTTGCAATCTCCAGCTTCATTAATGTCAAGGTTGGGACGGCTACTTGGCAAAACACAACGTTTACAATAATTTAAGGTCATACAAATTCCTCAAGAAATATTTTTGCATTGATGAATGAAAACAAAAACTTACTTCGGCTATTGGTTAAGGCATCTTGATCAATCAAATTCTTAATCGCCGTGCGATCAAGAAGGTCAAAGATCGGGCTGTCATCAAGAAGCCAATTGCGAGTTGGTTGATCATTCACATCAACCAACTCAAGGATAGGTGCATTGAAGCCAACCTTACGGCGGTTATCCAAAATTTGGTCAGGGGCTATCCCGCGCATGGCTTCGCGCAGAACAGCTTTTGTACGGCCTTCTTTTAATAAGTGACGCGTTGGAATACGTGTTGAAAAATCAAAGAGTCTACGATCCAAGAAAGGAGATCGATTTTCAACGGAATGCATCATGGCGTTGTGATCGTCTTCGTGAAGAATGACCGGTATGACCTCTTCGAACAACTCATTGGCCATACGGTTACGCATGAGGTCTGGGGTGAAAAAAACCTCGCGGAAAGCGTCTTTCCACGGTTTGACTAAGAAACTGGAAAAAACATCGGCATCCAGATTAATATGACGACGTTCAAGGGGGTTTTTAATGAAGACCCGTGGGTCTTGTAAAATTGGATTGCGGACGATCGGCGCAATATGTTTCTGCCAGGCGGCCAAAGCGGGACCAAACATTGATGTGTCATTTTGAATGGCGTGTAGGTACAAGGCGTGGTGATCGTAATAACCGGAAAAAAGTTCGTCCGCTGCGGTGCCGCTAACCGAAGCTTTGTAGCCTGCCTTAGAAAGGGCTTCATAGAGAAGCCATTGGACATAATATGAAATTGTTAAGACGGGGGCATGACGGCTTTTGATCAAAGATTTCAGACGCTCTAGGAAATCTTGTGTATCCGGTTTGATCGAAGTGTTTCGTACACCAAGTTGGCTAACAGCAGCATCAATCAGGTCTTTTTCTTCATAACGAGCATCGGTGTTGAGGATCGTAAAGCCGTGGACATCATAACCATGAATCTTTTTGGCAATCGAAATCAAAGCATTTGAATCAACACCGCCACTCATGCAAAAAGCGAGGGGGACATCAGCCCGCAAGCGGACGTCAACCGCCTCGATAAGGTGTGAGCGGACGCCAGACACAGCTTCTTCAAAGCTCATGTCTGGTTCTTGGTTAAAGTTTGGCTGCCAATAGTGCCATGTATGATCATGGCCATTTTCATCAATCCGCATGACTGTGCCAGCGGCGACTTCTTCAACGCCATGAAAGAACTGAGTTTTTTGTTTTTTTAGAGATTTATAACCATTTACCAAATAACGAAGAACCTGGTCTTCGTTGATGCGAAACCGTTCCCCGGTCAGGGTGCTAAGGGCGCCAATTTCCGAAGCAAATGAAATTGCCCCATCTTGAAGTCTGCGCAAGAATAGGGGCTTTTCGCCAAAACGATCACGACACAAATATATTTTTTGATCGGCTTCATCAAACATCGCGAAGGCCCACATGCCCTCGAGCTTATCTAAGCCTTCCCAACCCCAAGCCTCTATGGTGCGGGCTAAAACCTCGGTATCTGAATCTGTAGTAAAAATATGGCCTTCTGTTTTTAAGTCTTCACGAATTTCACGGTAATTGAAGATTTCTCCGTTAAAAACAAGCCATTTTTGATTGAGATGGAAAGGTTGGTCAGAACGTTCATTTAAATCAATGATTGAAAGTCGGGCATGCAGGAGAGATAAGGCTTTGCGGCCCATTTTAAAGGGATGCTCTTCTTGATGGTCCGGGCCACGATGACGCAGGTGTGCCAGGCAGGCCTTGGCACGGTTTGCTTCTAGGGGCGTGTTTGATAAAATGCCAGCGATGCCGCACATTAGTTAAAGTCTTCCTCAGACAGAGCAGCGCCCTTGGAAAGGGTACGCCTCAAAGGTTTACCAAGGAATTTTGGTAGGTCCATAGGAGAGAAATCAATACGGGGGCGTAGGCAATCGACATCTTCATCTTGTAAAACATCTCCAACGGCAAGGTCCCGCGCCGCATATACTCCGCGTCGAACGGCCTTTTCAATTGCTTTTTCCGCAGGCATAACAGTCTTTACTTGATCCCCAACCAAGGTCAGTATTTCTTTAATGCGCCGAGAAAGCTCTGCCATGTCAGCAGGGTCAGCCGAAAGTTGGTGATCGCGAAATGTTGAATTTTCCTTGTTTAAGGTGAAATGTTTTTCAATAACTCGAGCCCCCATAGCAACAGATAAGGCGGCGGCTTCTATGCCGAGCGTGTGGTCAGAATACCCCACAGGAACACCTATTTTTTTAAGAGCATTAATGGCCCCGAGCGAAGCTTCGTTCGGTGGGGTGGGATAGCTTGTGACACAATGCAGCAGAATAAGTTTGCCATTTTTTATGCCCTCTTCTTGCCATGTGGTTTTGAAAACTTCACGAACTTTTAGAGCTTGACCGTAATCACATAATCCCGTGGACACCATAACGGGTTTACCCGTCCTCGCCACGTGTTGAAGCAGCGGCAGATAATCATTGTCACTGGAAGCAATTTTGAAAGCTGGGACGATGGGGTCCAGAACATCAACCGCTGTTTTTGAGAACGGCGTGGACATGAAACCAACGCCGTGACGTTTTGCTGTTTTTGAAAGTTCGTAAATTTGATCGGGGCTAAAGCAAAAACCTTTGAGTTGAGCCAAACGATCCACCTGGTCTGCGGTGACCAAATGCTCTGGGGTAATGGTTTGAAACTTTGCCACATGAGCCCCCGCTTCAGCGGCAGCAGCAATCATTTCGTGGGCAAGCACAATGTCGCCTTCATGATTATTGCCAATTTCGGCAATCAGTAAGACGTCTTTTTCAATATTCACATTGCAAATATTCATAGCTAAAATTCCAAAATATCAGGGCCATGAGCATGTAACACATGATCAGAATGGGTGAGATGAAAGCCCATGCCTTCATACAGACGTAAAGAGCTTGTGTTTGCCAACTGGGTGCCGACGATCACTTTACCATTATGTTTGCAGTTTTCTGCGGCAAAAGAAATCATCGACCGAGCAAGTCCAAGCCCATGAAATTGACGGGCAACCGCGACGAGATCAATCGTTAATGGGGAACGGTCCCCGCCAAGCAATTGAAGAAAGCCTGCGACGGCATCATTGACGAGACTGACCACCATCCAATTGCCTCGTTTTCCATTGAAAAAATTATCTGTCCAGGCATGTTTCAAGCGATCAGCTTGTTGATTGGATATGTATTGATCTTTGTGAAATCGGTCTTGCGAAAAAGCCGTTGCAGCAAGGTTTGTAACGTCAACACGATCCTCTGGTTTCGCAAACCTTAGGGTGGTTTGAGGAACATTTAATGGATGGGCTTGGATCAATTGTTCGGCATCCTTCGTAAACTGAAGGTTCGTATCAGCCATATGAAAGGAATGATCGGTCAGCACGGCAACCAAATCCAAGTGATTTACGGGGACTTTGGTGGAAACAAAGTAATCTTGATCTTTGGGTTTAGGCGGCACCTCACCACACCAGTCCGAGATATTGCATTTCAAGTTATACGCTGGACGTTCGAGCTGATGAGACAACCACGCATCATAGTTTAAGGAAAACAAAGAACTATCCCGTCAAGTCTTTCCTGCATTGCTTTTTGCAAAAATACTTTTGTACCACTTAATGTATTCAGGATAACCTTTTGCCAATGACCACTTGGGTTCATAGCCAAGCAGACGGCGGGCCTTATCAACTTCTAAGGTTCCTCGATCGGGCATCAGATCATCTTTGGGTTTAAATGTAACCTTAACATCCGGGAAGTGTTCTTTCAAAATTTCGGTCATTTGAGCAATGGACTGAGCCGCACCGTATGTCAGGTTAAACACTTCATTACGGGCTTTTGGCTCAGTGATTGCAGCTGTCAAACCATCAACAAGGTCATCAATATAAGTGAAATCAAGAGAATCACTTCCGTCACCATTAACGGTGATTTCATCGCCAAACAGAGCATTTTCAATGAAAATTTGACCGACCCGTCGACTGATACAGCGTTGACCATAAAGTGCGGAAGGACGAATAATTGTGTAGGGCAAGCCAAACACTTGATTGTAAGCAATGACCAGCTTTTCCCCACTAAATTTGAGGGCACCATAGATGCCAATGGGATCACAAATTGTTTCCTCATTGACGCTAGGCGTTTTGAAATTTCCATAAACCATGCTGGAAGACATGAAAATAAAGTGCTCCACATCCAGGCCTCGCGCAGCATCCAGGGCATTTTCTAAGGTCCGCAAACTGTGGTCAAATGTTGAGTAAGGGTCCTTATTTGAGCGGTTGGCGTGTGATACCGCTGCGAGCTGAACAATTGTTTGGGGCTTTATGCTTTCCATGAGGCGAGAAAGGGCATGGTAATCTCGTGCATCCTGAATATAGAGCGGAATTTTGGCTTCCCGCAACAGCTCCAGGCGTTCATTGATCAAAGCCATGGAAAGTTCAGGGTGCGGAACTTCATCTTTGTTGTTCGACATCAATGGAATAAGGTTGTTCACTTCTAAGCCATCAATGATGTGAACTTCAGCGCCCAAAGTTTTAAGGTGTAGAGCTAGGTTGTGACCAATAAAGCCAGCTCCCCCAACCAAGACAATGCGGCGACCTTTAATAGGAATTTGAGTTTGTGTCATGAACGTAGTCCCTTGAGGGTAATGGTGAGTGATTCTGCAATACGGGTCATATCTTCAGCGTTTGTATGTGGTGCGACAGGCAGAGCAATGCTGCGATCACTGATGACTTCAGCATTTGTGTACGCACTGCTGTCATACCCATATTTATTTTGATAATAGGTAAAGCGCGGGACCGGATGAGGGTAGTAAATGCTTGTGCCTATGCCAAGCGCACTCATTTTTTCCATAATTTTTGGGCGAAGCGGAGCCAACACTTCATCTAAAATTATACTTAGACAATAA
>JAESSU010000206.1 GCA_016763955.1 Phycisphaeraceae bacterium
AGGCTATATCAGCAGATTTTGACCCTCGGTCAAGTGTTAAATCAGCTAGCAAAGTATTTTGGCACAACATTTTGACCGACGGTCAATTCCGTGTTGACACAACACGGCTCGCCAAGACAATTTGCGGGATATGCTCTTGCCCTTTCCCAAAAGAGCAGGGCATTGAGCTTTATTTATGCGTTGTTATTTTAACTGTAGCGTCGCAGTGCAGACAAGTATGTCTGGGGCTATTGAAAATTAAATAATAGCCGCGAGCTTGTTCGGGGCGCAGCTTTCGCGTCGCTGCGTTTGGGAGGTTCTAGGCATTGCTTGAATACAGAAAAATCTTCCGGGGTGCTACTTGGATACAGATGAAAGTTCCGGGGTTTTGGCGGTTGGGGCGACTTTCAGAGGTTCTGCAAAGTGTAGGTCTAGATAGCAGGCTACATAGTCAATGATGCTCATCGTTTCAGGGATGTCCGGATTGGACGTATGCCCCATGGGTTCAAAACGCATTCCCTTAAATCGCTTGGTCGCTTCGTTGACGGGTAGGCCGTATTGTAGTGCCAGGCTTAGTGCTCGGCAGTAGCCTTGGATCAGTCCGCTGAGTGTGGAACCTTCTTTGGCGACCTTGATAAAAAGTTCGCCTGGACGACCATCATCAAAAAGTCCAATGGTGAGATAGCCTTGATGTCCCATGATTTGAAACTTATGAGTGACGGAATGCCGGGTTGCCGAAAGTGTCTCACGTTGAGTGACCATAGGTCAATCTCCACTGAAAATAGGTTTTTGTAAATTCAATTAGCTATTTTATAGCTAGATGTTTCATTATTATCGGACAATTTGTTTTTGCAACTTAAATATCCAAAGTTTTTTTTGTAATTGAAGACTCATTCGCCTGTCAGAATAAACCTGATCGAGTGAATTTTAAGGTTAATTGTATAAAAATGTAGATGCTGTAAAAGTGTCAGTAGACAGCAAAAATGAACCGTGATCAGTCTTGATACATGCGTTCTTCGAGGTCTTTGAGGTAGGCATTGCGCTGCAATGTGGATTCGCGGAGCAGGTTGTGTACCGCAGTTTCGCGTTGAAAGTGTCCGAGTAGCGTTTTGACCATGGCAAGTGCTAGGACATAAAACAGGATCAACAGGTAAGGCCATGTGGATTGTAAAATTTCAATTGGCATCGTTAATGACTTATCGACACACTGGGTTAGAAAACTTCAGATATACCCGCTGGTTATGATTTTGCCCGTGCTTAAAACGCTTTGGAGGTTTAAAACAAATTGCTGCGTACGCAAACAAGAGGGTAAGCTCATTGATGATTGGTATAAACACATGGTCGAGAAATTCAAATCACGTTAAACTATATCACAATGTCGTTTTATCTTAGACCCGGGTTAATGTTGTGGGCTATCTTGTTCCTGGGCTCTGTCGCAGGTGCACAGTCGTCGCCCATCCAGTTGGTATTAGATCCCGCAGCAGTGGGCTTTCAAGGTATTGTCCGGCCCGGTAGTTGGACACCAATGCGGATCACCATCGATAACACAGCAGGTTCGACTCGGCAGGTGATTGTGTCCTGGGAATTACAGGACATGGATAAGGATCAACTCTTTGCTCAACGCAAGACGACGCTCACTGCTGGACGCATTCAAAATTTATGGTTGTATGCGGTGCCACCTTTGCAAACCAAGTCTTCGGATATTTGGTGGGTGTCGGTACGTGATCAACTCACCGGCCAAACTTTAGCGTCCGGCTCGCTACCTATTATAACGCTAGCACCTTCAACGACCACGCTCATTGGGACAACCGGATCGCGTGCTCGATTAGGTTTAGAACCTTACACCGATAAAATCGGAAACCGGGATAACATTCCCTATACGCAGCATGAATCGATTCATGAAATTCGTGGCATGTCGCCGGACTTATTGCCCGACCGCTGGTACGGACTCTCTGCGTTAAATATGTTGGTATGGACCGCTGATAGTTTGGACCCCGGTTCGCCGTCTATCTCCCCGCAGTCACTTGTTGCATTGCGTCAGTGGGTCAAGCAGGGCGGGCATCTTGTGGTGTCTTTGCCAGCAGTAGGTGAGTTGTGGACATCCAGTCCGTTGGCAGATTTGTTGCCACAGGTCAATATGCGATTGGTGCAGGATCAACTCCCGCCACCGAGTCTTGGATTGCTTGTTCGTCCTATTAAAATTGACATGCTTGCCTTAGAGCCTCGGTCAGATGTTAGTAATAGTGAGGTTGCAGTATTGGCTTACGATGCACAGGAACAGTTTCCTGTGATTGTGACGCAGCAGCGGGGCTTTGGGCGCGTTACGCTTATTGGCATTGACTTGTCGAATCGAGAACTTGGATCGCTGCCCAATGGTCCACGATTGTGGCGAACCATTGCGAATTGGCAGGGGCCAGGTTTACGCAAGGATCGTTTGCGTGCGTTGATCGAACAAAAAAAAATAGCCAGTCTCTTTGACCGAAGGGCTGTGAATATTGGCGATCTTGTGGGACCTCAGGTGGCTATGAGGGGGACGTATAACATGGCTTTATTGATTGCCATGTTGTTGTTTGCCAGCTATTGGTTGATCTGCGGGCCGGTGAGTTTTTTCGTTCTTAAACACAAGTCCCGTGAGCGGCATGCTTGGAGTGTCTTTGTTCTTGGGGTCTTCTTTTTTACGGCGGTGAGCTGGGCGTTTGCTTTGGCGTTTCGTCCGGTAGCAACACGTGTTGAACACTTTAGCGTTTTGGACATTGATGCAACGCAACAAGAAGTTCGCAGTAGCAGTTGGTTGAGCCTTTTTGTTGCAAAACATGACCGTATCAAAGTGCAGATCAAAGACAATCCCAGCAGTACGAGTAATCAGCATTTGATTTCATCACCAGGGTTCCCGCCGTTTGAGCAAAGCACTGGTTTTCTTGACCCGCAACGATACAGCTTTGCAAGTAACGCGCCCGGGCAGATGGAAATTCCTTTCCGCGCGACCGCAAAACAGCTAGCCTTAAGTTGGCATGCGACCATGGCAGACCCCATGCCCCAAGGCTATGAAGCAGACCGACTTATTTACGGGAAAATTGAGATTGAAAATAATTTCCCCACAGGAACGCTTAATCATCAACTGCCTGCACCTTTGTCCGCAGTTCTGTTGATCTACTGCCCCGGTGGTGGGAAAACGCCTTTGGTCTGGCGAGAAGCCAACGACTGGAATCCAGGCACGCCGCTGCAAATTAGTTCGCAGGCAATCAAAAGTATCGACAGGCTCGTCGCACAGCCTTTGCGATCGGCAGGTGATGACTGGAGGGGCTATCTTTGGGATTTACAACACGGCAAAAAAACACTCGATCGTTTACTCAACGCAAACAATCCCAATCTCCGGTTAGCATCTAACGAAATTCGAACAGGTGTGGAGATGCTTAGCTTTTATGACATGCTCCCGCCGCCGGCTTATTGGAAGGTGGATACCCGGATCACTGGCGAGCGGCCAATGCATTACATGCGATCACTAGGCCGAGAGTTAGATTGGTCGAAGTTGACTGTGTTCCCACGGCTAATTTTAATCGGCTACATGGAAAATGCGCCGCTACCCATCCCGTTACAGGTCGAAGATAAACCCGTGCAAAGTACAGGCCGTGTGGCGGTTCGTTGGATCACCCATTTGCAGATGCCCAGTGCAGCAACTCAAGAAGCCAGTGATCCCGATGATCTGTCGAACCTTAAGCTAGAGATAGGAAACTGATTTAATATGGCGATGATTCAAACCATTAACCTCACCAAACGATACGGCGATCTGACCGCATTATCCAACCTTAATCTCACCATTGAGCAAGGCGATTGCTTTGGATTCATAGGCCCTAACGGTGCAGGCAAAACCACCACCATTAAAATTCTAGCAACCCTGCTCAAACCCACATGGGGTGAAGCCCGCGTGGATGGCCTGTCCGTTGGCCCGGTGAGTGCGCGAAAGGTTCGACGTGTCATTGGGTATGTGCCTGATTATTTTGGTTCCTATGACGATATGGTGGTGCATGAATATTTGTCATTCTTTGCAGCTGCCTATGATATTCATGGCAAAAAAGCACGCGATGTCATCAGCGACGTACTAGACCTAACCGACCTTGCTTACAAAGTTGATGCCGAAGTCAACTCACTGTCTCGTGGTATGCAACAACGACTCTCCGTTGCCCGTGTGTTGCTCCATGATCCTAAAGTATTGCTGCTTGACGAACCTGCTTCGGGGTTAGACCCGCGTGCTCGGATTGAAATTCGTGAACTGCTCAAAGAACTTCATCGCATGGGTAAAACCATTCTCATCAGCTCACATATTCTCCTTGAGCTAGCAGACCTTTGCGATAAAGTCGGCATCATCGAACAAGGTGAGCTCAAATACACTGGCACAGTTGAGGACATTCTCCAGCGCGCAAAAGTAGGACACATTGTCAACATTGATGTCGCCCAGCGCACTGGCGATGCGCATCTCTTACTTAAGGGTTTGCCTCACGTGATTGATGTCACGCCCGTTAATGGTTCAGCGCTGCGAGTCACACTTGATGCCGAGGTAGGGGACATTTCCATGCTCGCCCAGCAGCTTATCACAGCCGGTTTCCGACTCACTCGTCTAGAAGAAGAAAAGGTCAATCTCGAAACCGCCTTCATGCGTCTGACTAAAGGCTTGGTGCAATAGAGGTGTGAGTGAGGTTTTAGGAGAGGGTATTTTGCTCTTGTAATCGTATCAGTGAGTGGAGCTTCATGTCAGTATTTCGTTCACATTAGCAGGACAAATGCAGGTGCCGTAAATTGTCTTGGCGAGCCGTGTTGTGTCAACACGGAATTGACCGTCGGTCAAAATGTTGTGCCTCGCTCATCAAGACAAGGGGTGTCCATGTGTTTGTCCTGAAGGCGAATAAAGGGTGTATCCATTTTTTTCCCCTGTTCTTTACAGCAATGTCATGCCGCCATTAACTGCGAACTTTTGGCCGTGAATAAAACGTGCTTCATCGCTAACGAGAAATGCGACCGCATTCGCTAATTCATCAGGAGTTCCTTGTCGTCTTAAAGGCACACTTTTTGCGTAATCAGCTTTTTCGGCTTTACCCACAGTTTCATGTCGTTCGACAGGAATGAAACCCGGTGCTATAAGATTGACGCGAATACCCATTGGCCCTAACTCATTGGCCCATGATCGAGTCAAACCAAGCATTGCGGCCTTTGCAGCAACATAGTGGCCAAACTTGGGTACGCCCAATTCCACTACCTCGCTACCAATGTTCAGGATTACGCCAGACGCGCGTTCACGCATTTGCGGTAAGACAGCCTGAAGCATCAGGAGTGGTGCCTTGACGAAAAAATGAAGTGGGTTGAGATGATCGTCCCAAGTCTGACACTCAACAGAAATGGTGGGCTGGGGGCCAGTGGCATTGTTGACCACGATATCCACGGAGCCTAATGTGTCCTGCACATACTGGACCATCTCCTTCACTTGGGATGGGCTGGTGACATCCGCCTTGCAGGCAATCGCTTGGCCGTTAGCAGATTCAATTGCTTTGACGACTTTATTGGCACTTTGATGGTCACTGTGATAATTCACCACGACTTTTACGCCGTCATTGCCAAGACGTTTTGTGATCGCTGCACCGAGTCCACGGGAAGCCCCGGTGATGATTGCGATTTTGCCGTTGATGTTATTGTTCATATTGGGTTGTATCCTTGATTTTCTGTTAATTGGCACTAGCTTTTATAGCAGTTCGGTGATCCCTCCGGGGGGACTTTTAGACAGGTAGAAGTCTCGATTTTTAAACACATTTAAGTCATGTATCAGACAATACCGGATGCCCAGCCGGTGTGGGATGAATCCCGTTTTTCGCCCAGTGATCAGGTAGTCACCGGGGGATAATGCTTGTACATCTAATGGAAAGCCGATCTTATATTCGGCAAGAATTGTGCGTCCGGTGCCCCCTTGATGGCGCGGCAGAAGTCATTGGCCGACTCCATGGGACATCTCAAGCACAAGGTTGATATGCTGAAGATAGGTTAGGCTTCGGCGAATACCATCTAAAACGTCTTCAGTAGGTTCGTATTCGATGAGATAAACCCCGTCGAAGCTCATTTTACTTAATAGTGTGGCGTAATCTAAATCGTCATCACCGGGTGCTACAGCGGCCCAGCCTTTATCTGTCCGTCGCCAGTCCTTGAGATGGCAGTAATTGATCCGTGCATCAAGTAGGTCCAGGCAATATCGGTGATCGTCAGGGTTGACAGCCTTGATGTTTCCCGGGTCGTAGTTAAAGCCTATTTGAGTTGGTAATTCATCCAATAACCGCTGCAAGCTGATGCGATCTGTGGAGACGGTATGTGTGTGCATCGCGCTGCCGTCAGAGGCCTGAGTAATCTGGCCATGAGTCTCGACGGCAATCGTGAGCCCCAGTTGATCGCAACGATCTGCGCATTGATTAAAAGCATTAAGTAAACGTGACCAAATTGCTTCATTCACTTGATTTGCAGGTGTAAAGCCAGCAAACAATCTTACATGTGTGGCATCAAGTTCACTGGCATATTTGATCTGAGTCAGCGTTTTTTCAAGCATCACTATGTGAGAATCTGGGCAGGGCAAAGTGAAATCGTTTTCGATACAACAGAAGGGCGTCGTTATGTCATAGTTGTTACGTAAGCGTCGAAAGGTGTTAATTTGCTTCTGACTCATCTGGTCAGGTAGGCGACCGACTTGGCCTCCACCAATACCGATTTCCATAATGCTGAACCCTAACTTCTTAGCAATCTCAAAATGTTCTTGCAGGGGCAATTTCCGAAAGCCCCATTCACCACAACCGATTTTCATTCGTAACTCCCTTGTGTTGTTATGGCCTGCTCCCCGAAACTTGATCCAACTATCATGAGAGTCCAAACTGCCCATTTGGGCAAGGAGACTTTTTATGGGACAAGGCAAACGTCATAGCCCCGCTCAGATCATCCTCAAGCTGCGAGAAGCCGATGCGATGTTGGCTGGAGGAGCCTCGATTGGCCAAGTCTGCCAGAAGCTGACTGTCAGCGAGGCGACGCTGCACCGCTGGCGCAACCAGTATGGCGGGATGAAAGTGCACGAGGCCAAGCGGCTCAAGGGACTTGAATTGGAGAACAGTCGTCTCAAACGCTTGATCGCCGATCAGGCTTTGGACATTCTGATTCTCAAGGAGGCAGCCCGCCCAAACTGATCTGCCCCGCACGCCGTCGTGTCACGATTGAGCGTGTACGTTGCGAGTTGGGGCCTGATCAGGTTTCGGAACGTCGTTTGTGTTCGGTGCTGGGCCAGTCGCGCAGCACACAGCGTTATCTTGCCAAGGTCAAGGATGATGAACATGGGATTGTTCAACAGATGCATGAGTTGGTTCGCCGTCATCCGCGTCGAGGCTACCGCTTCGTGCATGCGATGCTTTGCCGTAGCGGATTTCACATCAATCAAAAACGCGTCTATCGCCTGTGGAAGAAGGAAGGCTTCAAAGTGCCTATAAAACAGCATAAAAAACGATCTCTGGGTATCAATGCCAATGGCATCATGCGGCATCGTTCTGAACATATCAACGACGTTTGGTGTTGGGATTTTATTCATGATCGCGACGAAAAAGGCAGGCCCTTGAAATGGCTGATCATTGAAGATGAGTTTACGCGTGAGAGTTTGGCTCTGGAAGTGGAGCGGAGCATCAAGGCGTGCGATGTGATTGATGTGCTGACGCAGTTGTTGGTGATTCGTGGCGTGCCGCGACATATTCGTAGCGACAATGGGCCGGAGTTTATTGCGTATGCGATCCGAAACTTCCTCAAACGTGCGGAGGTTGAGACCTTGTATATCGAGCCTGGCTCGCCTTGGCAGAATGGTTATGCGGAGAGTTTTAACAGTCGTTTTCGCGACGAGTTTTTGAATTGCGAGTTGTTTCTGGATTTGCGTGAAGCCAAGGCGTTGAGTGCCTAGCGGCGTAACGAGTATAATCACCGTCAGGCCACACTCGTCGTTGGGGTACCTGACCCCGTCGAGTTTGCCGCGTCGTTTTCTGAGCCTCCACTACGGATCGGGGCTGCGCCCCTCCCCTTCGCTGCGGCCCAGCAAACGACACCGTCGGATCACCCGACTCTCATAACGGCTGGTACATAGTTTGGGGGCAGGTCAGAAGACGAATCGACAGCGTGGACGTTTTGAATATTTCTTTACGCTCGCATTAATTTTTGTGAAGCGGTTAATGGGGGAATATTTTGTAGGTTCCCGAGGCTCGAAAATCGATAGCATTCTAGGGGAAAATTCCGGGGGGGGAGGGGAGTTCTTTGCCCGCTTTGATGAGAATGCGTTCGATTTTGAGGCGGCCTTCTGCTCGGGCGGCATGCAGTGGGGGCCACTTATTGCGTTCGCCGCCTTCTTGCTTGATATCGATTAGTTGGGGGTTGTCTTGGACTAGATTTTGAACTCGGTCGTAGTTGCCGTTGCGGAAGGCTTCCCAGATGTTGTGCGTAGCGTAGCCGCTGGCAAGAGACAGCAGGTCGATGTAAATGATGGAGAAAAAGGTTCGGGGCATGGGATGCTCTTCTATCAAGGTGAAGATCAAAGAGCCTTTATCCTAAGCGGTGGGCGCGTCTGGCACAACGGTTTGTGGCCGATTTTTGAGCCAAAGAATTCAAAGGATGATTAGGGGGCAGATTAGCGACCGTCTCCACACAAATGCTCGAAGGCATCAATCTGCCAACGCTGCAAACGACGACCTATCACTACACCGCAGTCATCTGCTGGCAAGCGTCTTGGCAAGGGAGACTTTGGACGTGCCGTTATAAGTGTTGCGAATGACAACGATAGGGTGTTGTTGACAAGAATTGACTTCATAAACCTAGCCATGGTTTCACACATTCGCCCCTCTATTTTCGACCTCATCATGCCAAAGATTATCGCGTCACAAGTTTGCTTTGTTCGTTTGATGGCATTGAATTACAGG
>JAESSU010000207.1 GCA_016763955.1 Phycisphaeraceae bacterium
ACTTCCGGGGGGGGGTTAAAATAGGGTTTCGATGGTTGGGATTGGGCCGACGATGGGTGCTAAGTAGGTCTTAAAGCTTTTATCAATATTGCAGTCATCAATGATGTATTTTGGATCAAGGGTTTTGGTCTTAGCTGCAACATCGCTTAGTTCAATGCGAGCGTAGGTGACTTGGTAGGGATCGTCACTTAGGCGTTGGATGGCAATTGAGCCGTCGATGTCGCCGGACATGGCTAGCTCTGCTGCTTTGTAGCCAGTGCCTCGTGCTTCACGTTGATCGACTTCGCTGACGCAGCCTGCGAAGCTGCGTTGGAGGTAACCGAGTGTGTCTGCACGCACGCGAGCGATGCCTAGTTTAGATTTGATGGCTTTGGAGATGAAGTCGCCTAGTGCGCCGCTGCCTGAGAGTTGGACATTGCCGTGGCTGTCACGTTCGATTTCTTCGCCTGCTGCTTGGGCGAGTTTTGCTGCTAATGGGTCTCCATTTTCATCATGAATACCTTCGGAGACTGCCATGACACAGCGGCCATATTTTTTGAACGTACGGTCCACATCAGCCATGATTTTATCGACGGAGAGTCGTGATTCAGGAACGTAGACTAGATGCGGGCCGTCTTTATCACTGCGGCGGCCAAGGATCGAAGCTGCGGTGAGGAAGCCTGCATGACGGCCCATCACAACATTGATTTTCACGCCCGGCAGGGCTGCGTTGTCCAGATTGTCTCCCATGAATGCTTGAGCGACGAATTTTGCAGCTGAGCCAAACCCGGGGGTATGGTCATTGCAGACAAGATCGTTGTCAATGGTTTTAGGGCAGTGGAAGGCACGCAATTCGTAACCTTCTGCTTTGGCCAGTTCATTGACAATGCGGCAGGTGTCTGAAGAGTCATTGCCACCGATGTAGAAAAAGTAATGAATATTCTGTGCTTCAAGTACCTTGAGCACGTTTTTGCAGTATTGAGTGTCGGGCTTGTCACGGGAAGAACCTAAGGCCGCTGAGGGCGTTGCGGCAATTCGGTTTAAACGATCCTGCGCAATGTCTTGAAGCTCAATAAAATCTCCTTTGATCATGCCAGCGACTGCATGGTGGGATCCAAAAATTTTACCTTCAAAACCGTTGGCTTTGAGGCCTTCAATGACACCGACCATAGATTGATTGATGACTGCGGTGGGGCCTCCGGATTGACCGATGACTGCATTCGCTTTGATCACTTGAGACATATTACGCAAACTCCTTTAGTGGATTGTTGACAATGTGGTAGGCCGATTAACACGGACAATGGACTACGCGATTGAGCGAACCAGTTTAGGATAAAGCGACCGCTTGTCCAATTTTGTCACAGCGAAAGTCAAAAGGTTTGGGGCAATTCAGCGAGCAGAGACTTGATGAACTGTTTCTGATTGTCGTCGGTGTGATGGCGTTGGGCTTCAAGGAGTAGTTCACGAGCACGCTGATGACGTTTGATATAACGGGTGTAGATCAGCCCCAATAAGAGGTTGACCTGATGACGCTGTTGTGAACCGCTATAAGCATTGAGATATAATTCATAAGCATTGGCAGCTGCTGCATGGTTTGAATCGGTCATCAGTTGGTTGGCAAGGTCTAGTTGCTGTTGCAGACTCATGATCTGCTTTGGTGAGATATGTAACAACTGAGCATAAAATCGTGCAGCTTGTGGTAGATCATGTTGCTCTAACGCATGTGAAACCTGCGAACGCAATAAAGCGATCTGCTGGTTTTGAGTGTTCTTTTCAAGGGACGGTGAACCAGACGGACTCATTGCATCAGGCACGGGCGTGTCGCTGGCGATATGCTCCCAAGGCGAAATCCCCTCATGTGTCATTTTGGTAAACGCGACGCGTCGCTTGTGATGTAGATAGACGCCCATTAGGTCATACGGTTCATGGCGCAGCAAACGCGCCCAGAGTAGTGTCCAGGCGACGAGAATGCCATATCCATATCCACTAAGATGCGCGATGTAAGCATAGTGAGATTCTTGACTCAATAGCAGCATGTACAGATTCTGAGCAATCTGAAAACCGATGAGCAGCATGCTCGAAATTTCAAAGACACCGAAGATCAATAACCAATAAAGAATCGTCGTGCGGGTATTTGGGAAGAGAACCAGAAAAGCCCCTGTGACAGCTGCTACCGATCCGCTAGCACCAAGTACCGGAGCCACCTCGCCAAGGCAATGTCCAATGCCTGCAAGGGTTCCACCTGCTAAATAAAACAGCAAGTAACCGACTTTTCCTAACCGATCTTCCACGTTGTTCCCAAAGGCCCATAGGAAAATCATATTGCTTAGTAAATGAAAAAAGTCATGGTGCAAAAATTGGTAACTTAGAAACTGCGTCACACTCGGAGCCAGCGGATTAAGTAGCATCCCTCGCCACTGCTGGGGTTCTGAAAAGGACTGCAACGCAAAGACCAGTACGTTACATGCAATCAAGGTGATGTTCACCCAAGGCAAGCTGGCAAGGCGGCGGTCTGTTCGCAGGGGAATCAAGAGCATGGTTTAATTGATGATTTTTGAATTTTTTAAAAGTTCAGATAACACGTTGAGCTTTGTTGCACGTCGATTCGAGATCACCCATTGAAAATTACTGAGGTCTGTTGGGTTTAACGGATTCACCAAATGCGATGAGTTTCCAACCGTCGATGGCCCATGACTTGGAAATGGGCAGCTTAACTAGAAACTCGACACGCTGGCGTGGGGCTAACATGCGTTGCCAACTCACTCGCCAATGCGCTAATTCTTCGCCGCTTTTATCGACAGCCATGATGGAGAAAACGCAACGTTGTAGCGGTTTGTCCAATGGGTTGTATGCTGCAATAAGTAGCTGAGCGTGTTCACCTTCGATCTGTGATTCAATCATCGGTTCACGCAAAGCAATGCTGTTGTCCATTGATATGAGGACTTGGGTCTGGCTGACCATTTTGCTCATTCGACTTGCAAGGTCACGGGGGAGTGCAATTTTTAACGTGCCTGTGGAACGGATTCCCATCGTCGAATCAGTGAGTAGCGTTAGCGGGATTTGGTTGGTGGCAAAGATACGATTGCGGCTATCAACTAGAGACAGATGCAGGATTGCTAATTCCAGAACACTCGGAGAGTCAATGGAATAGGAGACCACATATGTTATGTTCGCTTCATCACGACTCACGGCTGTACCGGGTTGGATATGGATTTCACCGCGGTCTTCAAAAGCTTCATAGGGTTCGTCAACTAAACGCCAGAAGGGGGCAGCGAGTAGTTCTGCTTTGATTGAGATGAGGTTCCGATTGTACCAGTCGTTAGCAGGTGACTTGGGGGCACTTTTAAACACGATCATACCGTCATCGGATTTTAGGGGTTGATCATCGTTTTTATGAGCCATCATGAACATGTACACCAGCACGGCGACGGGTAAACACACTGAAAGGACACCAATAATTGAGCGAATAATCATCCGCTTGCGTTCACGCTGCGCTCGCCGCTGCGCAATCATGAGTTGGACTTGGGCAGGCGGTTTGGGTTTAGGTTGAGGGTGGAGCGTTGGATCTTCTTCGGGTGTCATCAAGGGCGGATCAGCCGCTGGCGGACGCTGTTCGGGTTGTCGTCGTGTCTGACGTTGTCCATGTGCTGGGTGAGCCGGTGCTGGTGGTTTGGTCACAGGGCTGCCAAAGAGCAGGTGATTGGGGGTTGCACCATCTTCGGCGGGGACGGCAATGAGTCGTTGAACCTGTTCAGCAGACAACTGATAACGATGTTGGCATTGGCTACATGACGTTTTGGCACCGATTCGCACGAAGATGTGCTCGGATTTATGTTGGCAGGCTGGGCAAGTCAGTTCATACATAGTTATTGAATCCAGCCCCTTACTTTAGCAGCAAATGAAGATCGCACAATTCGGCGACTCGTTTTAGCACGCAGTCATAACCGGTTGCCTGACTATGAGTCTTATCGGGCAATCGTGTAAAATCCTTTATCACATGGTTAGAGAATTCTTACTACTTTTTTTCGACCTGTTTATCGAATCCGTGTTTTGCAAAATTTCTGGATACTTGGCCCCATTAAAGAGGCAATTTTGTAGCTTAATTTCAGTTCACCGCTTTATCGCCTTACAGTTTAATCATAAAGCCTTATAATCATCACCCATGATTATCGCATTGCCTGTTATTTTACAAGGTCCCGTCCGCCCGAACTTTGCTCAAGGTCCGCGGTCGCTATCTGCATTGAAATTGTTGCGATTGTCAGTGACTGACCGTTGTAATCTGCGCTGTATGTACTGCATGCCTCAACAAGGTGTTGAGTTCGCCCCAAAGTCCGATAGCTTGTCTCCTAAGCAGATCATTGCAGTTGCTCATGCAGCGGTTGATATCGGGGTAACGCATCTAAAAATCACAGGCGGTGAACCCACCGTTCGGCCAGACCTACTGGAAATTACACGTGGACTCTCTGCACTTAAACCTGCGGATTTGTCCATGACAACCAACGGCTTGTCACTGCACCGCCAAGCAACACAACTCAAAGACGCGGGCATTGACCGCTTGACTATCAGTTGGGATTCTTTGCAACCACGAAGACTTGCTCGGATTGCAGGCGCAGCACTGGCCACTGATTCATCACAGGTTTGCTACGACCGGGGAATGAAACTCCTTGAACAATTACAACAGGGTTTTGATGCTGCGATTTCAGCAGGGTTTAAAAAAATTAAAATCAACACCGTCGTCATCGGCAATGTTAATGATGATGAAGTGGCAGACTTTGCACGTCTGACCTTAGAAAACGATTGGACCGTTCGTTTTATCGAGTACATGCCCTTAGGTGATAGTCAGCTAACTGCAAACTATGACCAGTCGCCTAGCACGGTGGATAATCAGTTGATCATCCGTCGCATTGAGTCGGTCTTTGGTTCTTTGATTCCTGTGAACCGTGATAAGGAAGCTGGGGTCGGCCCTGCTGAGGTTTATCGCATTCAAAATTCTACGGGCAGGATCGGTTTTATCTCCGCGATGAGTCAGCCATTTTGTGAGACTTGTAATCGCCTAAGACTCACATCCAAAGGTGAACTCCGAGCATGCCTATTTGATGGCGGCGAAGTGGACATCTTACCTGCTTTGTATCCAAGCCCCGACCCCCGGAAGCTCGTCGAACTGATGCGTCAATGCGTGTTAGAAAAACCGGAAGTTCATTCCATCCGTGGCAATCGTTCGATGTCACAACTTGGCGGTTAACAATGGATTCTAGAGGCCTTGGGAAAACTAAAATACTCTTTACCGCAGAGCGGCTGTGTTGAATGTCAAGTGTTTATTTTAAATACAAGGTCTTTTTTCCCCCCGGAAGGGCTTGAGTCTGAACTTGCGACAACAGCGTATTCGAATGCACCAGCAACTTCCGCGCA
>JAESSU010000208.1 GCA_016763955.1 Phycisphaeraceae bacterium
AAGCCACATTAATGGCTTGATCACGCTTGATGATGGCCCACAAGTTGCTTTGGCACAGGACCCCAAAAATATCGTCGTGCAATTACCCAAAGCAGATCAGGCTAACCCCGGCGCGTTCTTATCACAGATTCTCACCAGCTATATCGACCCGCCACTTATTGGCACAGGCGCTCGTGTGAAGATCAATGAAAAAGCAGGAACCATTGTCTTTGGTGCCAACGTGCAAATTTCGCCAGTGGTCATTTCCACGCAAGGTTTAACCATCACGACGATCACGCCTCCCGTGGAGCCCACACTTGAAAATCCAATCGCTCAAACGAGCAATTGGGTCTCAATTGATCCTGAAAATCGTGGCGGTACCAAGTTGGCCTCACTTTTAAATGCACTTAAACAATTACGTGTCGATGCGAAAGATCGTATTGCCATCGTCAAAGAGTTAGACAAAGTCGGAGCGTTACACGCGGAGTTGATTATTGAGTAATAAACCATGCCGTCGTTGGTCAGTTCTAATTTTAAATTGCCTTGAAATTTCCGGGGGTTGAGTAACTAATTATGCAGATGTCAGCCATTTCTAACTTGAGTATTAAACAGACCGCCACGGATGCGGCTAAGGCTTCATTACAAGGTGATTTTGCCAGCTTGCTCAATCGCCCAGCGACATCAAAGGGCAAGGAAATGACTGAAAATCAGAAAGCCGAAATCCGTGAAGCTGCACAACAGCTTGTTTCCAGTGCATTAATCTTGCCGATGCTGGCTCAGATTCGTGAAAGCTCACTGAAAAGTGAAATGTTTCATGGCGGATTTACAGAAGACGCATTTGGTGCCCAGTTAGATACAGAGCTTGCGGACAAAATGGTTGCCAAATCAAACTTCCCCATCGTCGAAGCGATCTATCAAAAAATGGTCAACCCCATGGGCCATAAACCTTCCGGTAAGGAGCTAAATATCCATGCATAAACAATTAGAAAAACAACTCACGGCACTTGAACAATTATTGCAGGATCTTACGTTGGCTCATGGGCGTTTATTGGAATTGCTCAATGAAAAGCGAACCGCACTTAGCCAGGCCAAACATGATGTGATGGCAAAATTAGTCACGCAGGAAAACGATCAGATCAAAGTGATCAGTGAGATGGAAAAAAGCGATTACAGATGGTTGCTGATGTGACTTTATTGCTCGACCCTACTGCTAAAGAGCCACTAAAGCTTCTTGGGTTAGCAGGTCGTTTGCCCGAACCTTGGCGGGGACGCATTCTGATTTTTCGACATCAGCTTCAGCAAAACATGCTGGCAACGCAAAAGCAAGCCCGCAACACCCAACAGGCCACCGCGCAATTGATGAAGCATATGACGGGATTAATGCAGAAAGTCACCGCAGCTTGCACGGGCGCTTCTGCATACAGTGCCAAAGGCGCACCTTCAAACCAAACTCGGATTAGTACTTTTAGTATGACGGCTTAACCAAACTGTGAGAACTTACGATGTCACTAAGTAGTGCATTACAAATTGGAAGATCGGGTATTCTGGCAAGCCAAGCGGCCCTGGAAGTTGCAGGTAATAACCTCGCTAACATCGGCACGCCTGGTTATCACCGCCAGACCATTGCGTTAACGCCCTCACAAGGGGACGAATTGTCGCGTGGTTTGACCTTGGGCCAAGGTGTGAGTGTCGAGTCCATCACACGAAACATCTCCGAAGCACTTGAAGCTCGCATCCGTAGTAGTATTTCACAAGGCTCCTCGACGCAGACGCAAGTCGAAATGCTCACACAGCTTGAAGCCCTTGAAAACGAATTTACTGAGGTCGATCTCTCTAGCAATCTCTCTGAGTTTTTTGATGCTTGGAGTGAACTGGCAAACACGCCAGACGATCCATCAAAGCGGACGCTCGTCGTGCAGCAGGGCGAAAAACTAACTTCTTTTGTGCAGGATTTGCGTTCCAACATCGTCGGATTGCGTAGCCAGGTTGATGAACAACTCAGTGCAGCAGTCGATTCGGCGAACATCGTTTTGAACAAACTAGCCGTTGTGAATCTAGAAATTGCTCGCACGGAAGGCGGCTTAGGTGGAGCAAACAGTCTCCGGGATGAAAGAGACCGTTTGCTTGCAAATTTGAGCAAGTACATCGACATCTCCACCGTCGAACAAAAAGATGGCATCGTGGATGTCTTTGTAGGCAGCATCCCATTGATCCTCAACGGCACGAATCGAGGGATTGAACTTAAAAGCGCAGCCAATGGCGATGACTTTGATCTTAGCATCGTACTCGGTTCAGACGGCTCGCCTTTGTTGGCTAGCGCAGGCAGAATTCAAGGACTCCTTGATGCTCGTGATAAGCATGTCAACGGTGCAATTGACGAATTGGATGAATTTTCCAATGCACTGATTTATCAAGTCAATGTCTTGCATACCCAAGGACAAGGGACACAAGGTTTTGCTTCGGTGACAGGAACCCAGCAGTTTGTGGATGCCAACGTGTTACTCAATTCACAAGACGCTAACTTACCTTTTGATATTCAGCATGGCAGCTTTGCAGTCACACTAACACAAACGCAAACCGGTCAGAAAAAAACCAGTACCATTGATATCGATCTAGATGGCATTGGGACGGATTCTACTTTGACGGACGTTCTGACGCAGCTTAACAGTGTGGCTAATCTCACTGCATCGTTAACGCCCAATGGTCGGTTGTTAATCGAAACCTCCGGCGATCAATATGAAGTGACCTTTAGTGAAGATTCGACGGGTTTTCTGGCTACTGCGGGGATTAACACCTTTTTTACAGGGTCTTCCTCAGCAGACATTAGCATCAACAGTGTGTTGTTAAACGACACGAACATGCTTGCAGTGGCACAAAATCATGTGGACGGTGATAACTCTAATGCCCTGGCGATTGCGGCTATGCGGACAGATCCCATTGGTGATTTGGGGGGCATTAGTATCACAGAATTGTGGAACCGTCATGTTGAAGCGTTTGCTGGGCGAGTGGGTCAAGCTGAAGGTGAGTATGAAGCGGATCAGATTATTTCTGCCAATCTTGATGCACAGCAGCAAGCCATTAGCGGTGTGAATGCGGATGAAGAAGCGATCAACCTAATAAGTTTTCAGCAGGCTTATGCCGGCAGTGCTCGATTTTTAAGTGTAGTAGATGAAATGATGCAAACGTTATTGCAGTTACTTTAAGGATGATTTGGAATAAGCCATGAGCAGTATTTCAAGCAGCAATTATTCTCGAACGACTTCGATGCAGAGTTCTAACCAGCTTATGTATCAGTTGCGCAAAATTCAAACGGAACTTGCGGATGCACAAAATGCCATCACCACCGGCAAGCAGGTTAACAAGCCCTCAGACTCGCCATCACTGACTTCGGCAATCCTGCTTGTGAACCAACAAATGGAATCCCGCAATCAGCACGAATTGAATCTGGATTATATCTCCACAATGCTTAACAACGTCGATCAGGCAATGGCCGATGTGTCGACGATTGCGATTGAATCACACAGCTTGGCATTAAGTCAGATCGGCATCACTTCCGATGAGGGGACTCGCCAGGCCGAAGCTGCTGTGGTGGATGCAAAAATTAGTGGATTGCTGGATATCGTCAACCGTAAGGTGCTGGATATCGGCTTGTTTAATGGGAACGGTAATGGTGGCGAGCAGCCTTTTATCGAAGACCTTGGCGGGATTCGATATGTCGGTGCGACCACCAATTTGGTCTCAGAAACCGGGCTGACGAATCCTGTTGCATACAACTCCAACGGGGCGGAAGCTTTTAATGCTCTGGGTTATGTCCGCAGTGCGATGGATTTAAATCCGTCAGCGACCGCGCAGACACGCCTTGTGGATGTGGATGGCGCGACGGGACAGGGCGTTCGTCTGGGAACATTGCAGTTGGATGTGAATGGCACATTGGCGACCGTTAATTTGTCCAACGCTCGGACGATGGATGACGTGGCCTTGAGAATTCAGAACGCGATGGATGCCATCGACCCCACAGCAGGCCAGATTGCGATTAGCGATCAAGGATTTAATTTAACCGCTTTTGCCGGCCAGAACGTGAGTCTTTCGGACTTCCCCGGCGGCGTGGTAGCCAGTGATCTGGGCATTGACTTAGCTGCAAGTAACAATCAGACGGTCAACGGTGCGGATGTTCAAGTCAACCTAACCATGATGACTTCGCTAACGGCTTTGGGCAGTGGCACGGACTGGAACAGTGGCCTAAAAATCACACAAGGCCAAATTACCAAGATTGCAGACTTTTCTACAGCTCAAACAGTCCAAGATTTGATGAATGTCATAGACGGCCTGCACTTGGGACTGCGAATGCAGATTAATGACCAAGGCACCGGCCTAGACATGATTACCGAAATCTCAGGCATCAACCTAAGCATCGGAGAAAACGCTGGCGGAACCACCGCAACCGATCTGGGGCTGCGAACCTTTAGCAATAGCAGTGTGCTTGCAAACTTTAATAACGGTATCGGCGTGGGCCGTTCTGAAGGTGAAGACGATATCGCAATGGGTTTGCACGACGGCTCAACGTTCAATATTAATCTTGATGGGGCAGCAACGATTGATGATGTCATCGCAGCATTCACACAAGCTGCTACGGTTGCGGGCTTGACCCTTGGCCAGCCCGGTGATCTGAGCAGTGATCTGAATATCGGATTCAATGCAGACGGTAACGGCTTGCGGATTGAAGACAACACGATTGGCACTGAGGATTTTAAAGTCCAAAGCCTAAACCAATCCTTGGCTGCTGTGGACCTTGGCATCGCGGTGAACGCTGGGAATCAATCAGAAATTGTCGGTGAAGATACTGCCCCCGTTGAGGTTGACAGTATTTTTACACATTTAATCAATTTAAAAGAAAAATTGTTGCAAAACGACTCGCGTGGCATCTCAGTTGCTGCATCTAAGATAGATGGTGACTCAGATTCAGTCACCCGAGTGCGAGCCACAATTGGTGTTCGTACTCAAAGGGCCCAAGAGGCTTTGGATCGGTCAACAGAATTGGGTATTTCAGAGACCAGTCTGCTTTCCGAACTCCAAGGCGGAGACTTAACGGAGTTGATCTTGAAATTTCAAAACCTTCAATTCCAACTCCAGGCAAGTTTGAGCGTCGGAGCGCAAAACTTGCAGCTAAGTCTGTTGGACTTTTTGGCCTGATTCGGCAGAAATTGCGCGTCTGTGAGGTCTTCGGTCGACCTGATCAGGTGCTAGTCAATAATGAGTTGGCAGGATGCCAATTCCAGCAGGTGAACTGATTTGCCTGTTGAAAAAATCCAGGATGGAAGACCGCAAAAGGATCGTAAGGATGATCGTAAACACGACAAGATTTGGACAAGTGGAAGTGGATGACAGTCGCGTCATCGTTTTCCCCAAGGGGCTTCTAGGTTTTCCTAGTTGCACCCGTTACGTATTGATCGAGCCCGGAGAAGATAGTTATTTCCTCTGGCTCCAATCCACGCAGACACCGGACTTAGCGTTTGTTGTTGCTGACCCGAGTTTGTTTGTTCCAACCTACAAGGTTCCGATCAAACAAGAGCAGATGCGTGAACTTGGCGTTGCATCAGTAAGCAGTGCCCAAGTCTTCGTGATCGTCAATAAGGTCGATCGTATGCTCACCGGCAACTTGCAAGGTCCGCTGGTGATCAACGTCGCGACGAAGGTCGGTGAGCAATTAGTGCTCTCTGATCGCCGGTTTACAACACGGGTTCCCTTAGTGGAATTAGGTAGCCCGGTTGAAGCAATGTCAGCCTAATTTGTTCGGCTGGATGTGCCTTGAAAGTTAGTCCCCAGTGCATGGAAGCACTGGATACCTGGACTCATGCGTATGCAGAAGTCCAAGGCCCGCGGAAGGAGCTTGTTGCATGCTGGTGCTATCGCGTCAGCGCGACGAAACAATCATGATCGGCGACGAGATCGAAATCACCGTCGTCGACATCCGTGGTGACAAGGTTCGATTAGGGATCAATGCCCCACGATCAATTCAAGTCCACCGTAAAGAGGTGTACGAAGCGATCAAGGCAGAGAACACCCAAGCGAGCCAAGTACAAGTGGATGATTTAAACGTCGCCAACCAAAACCTGAGGAAAAGGGGCAAGACACCTGACACCTTGCCTGATACTCAGCAGAAATAAATTAACGTTGCCTGCAAGGTCTTGCTTAATGCAAAGCTAAACAGGTGGAAAAGGAAACGATGAAACGCAAAAAAACAAAACACTGTATAGACTATATAGTCAAGCGCGTTGATCGTGTTGCGATCACGACAATCAAGGAGGATTGTCATGTCGAGAATTAATAATAATATCGGATCACTCGTCGCTCAACGGAACTTGGCTAGATCAAACAATAGTTTGGAAACTAGTCTTGCTCGGTTAAGCACTGGCTTAAGTATCAACCGCGGTGCGGATAACCCCGCTGGTTTGATCGTCTCTGAACGTTTGAGATCTGAGATATCAAGCATTTCACAAGCAATGAGCAACATCGAGCGAGCGTCTAACGTTATCGCTACGACGGAATCAGCGCTTGCGGAGATTTCAAACCTGTTGGTCGATCTTGTTTATCCATTACT
>JAESSU010000002.1 GCA_016763955.1 Phycisphaeraceae bacterium
AGCCGACAGGGTCGGCTGGTACACATGTGTATACCAGCGTCCCCTTGTCCACTAAACGCTGTAGCGTTCAGTTTGCATGTTGAACAGTTGAGCACTAACCTTATCAAGACGTGTAAGTGTCTTGAAGGTATTATAGAACTGTTGCCTGTTCAGGTGTTCAGGGAAAAATCCCCCGTTACTAACCCAAGTGTCCAAATTGTCAGCGTGTTCAAACGCCTTGTGATAGTCATTGTTATTAAGACAATCCGTCATTGCCCTATGTGTAGCCGTAGGGTCCATCTGTTCACTCCTCAGGGTTAATAATTTTCCACATATTTTTGAGAATACGTCTGTCCAGTTGTTGGTCTGTTGCCAGATTCATCAATCTGACATTACGATTTCTGTGGAAATCCTCTGGCCGATTTCCACCCATGTCGTGTATATTCTGCAATAATGACATCAATTGCAATAAATCCTCTGTAATTCTGCCACTGTGGTCGATATTCCGTATACTTTCGATATTGTTAGCACCAGACACCTGTTCATCTGTCAAAAACAGTCCCGCAATACACATGTTCACACATGCACCAGCACCATCCAGTTGCCTGTACACGCATACAGCATGGTGTTCATCCATACTCTGCTCCTTTTGCGTCAAGAGGTATACGGACGCTACGTCAAAAATGTGTTGTTTGGTGATATCTTCTTGAAACATAGTTTTCCTTTGTTGATTTTATCAGGAATTTCTTAGACTGTCAAGACCAATTTTCTTATTTTATCCTAGTCCGTCGTCAATATCCCATTGTACGCAATCTGCCCATTGTACCACTTCGGTGATATCATCGGGAACTGTATCACTGACCAGTGACCAAGTTTTCACTACATTTCCAGCGTCGTCGATAAAAGCAAGCTGAGGCATTTTCTTATTCCTAAAAAGTAATGTTTTCCGCTGAAACCATTGTAGCAGAGAAAAGAATTATTGTCAAGCCTAAACTTGCTCGATTGTGATTTTTTTCTCCCCACCATACCAACGGACAATCTTGGCAGTTTCACTGAACAGGAATTTTTTTGCATTTTGTACACTTTGTTCACATGCGGTATGGTATCCACCTTGAACACCAATGTACAAATCATTGATTTTGATAGTGTATTCCATCTTGTATCCTTTGGTTGTGGTTAACTTGTCTGAAATCATTGTAGGATAGAATAGAATAGAAGTCAAGAACATTTGGCGAAAAATTCCCAGAATATTTCTTTTTTTATTTGCCCAATTTCTTGCCAATTGTGGTTGACACATCGGAAAATGCGGAGTATACTGTGTGAGAGGAAACCAACAGCCCACAGGGAAACGAAAATGCCACAAGAACGAGTTTTGCCGAATCTGACAGATGAACAGATGTCCGAATGTTTTTCGATGGGAAACGTGGGGTTTTGTACAGAGTGCGGAAATGAACAGTGCGGGTCCGAGCCTGATTCGGAAGGATACGAATGCAACGAATGTGGTGCACACGCGGTCAGTGGTTTTGAACAACTGTTAGTGATGGGAATGTTCTAGAGGTTATATAACATATCATAGCAGATGCACAGTAGCTCCCAGGACAGGGGCTGCTGTGCCTTTGTGCATATAGGTCTTAGTAAGACTTAGTAGCGTAGACGCCCTAATACCTTATATGACGCTACTGTACGCATGTCCACTAATTTTCACGGGAGCGGCTTAGCTAGTACACTTTCGTATACTAGCTGCCGCCTGTCCACTAGGTGTACATTCGTTTACCCTTGACCATAATCCAATGGCTTGCAACATTCGAGAAACATGTACAGTATACACGATACCAGCGGTTATTCCGAGGAATCTGAACTACCTGTACCATTGTATCGGTTGCAATTTTAGCACCGTAGCCACTGTCACTTTGTCCAGGTGAAAAACACATCATTCCGCGTTTTTTGGTCCGGACAGTTTTCGAGTTGATAATCGTCGCGTGCGTTTTGGGATACTGAACACTCATATCGTTTCCTTTGAGAAAAGTCTGGGGAGCGAATCACTCCCCACACTTATATTGTACTCGCAATTTAATAACTTGTCAAGAGCTATTCTTGAGAATTCTCTTTTCTCAAAACCTCGTGAGCGAACAGGATGGTGGACAAAACGTCACCAACTCGCAAGAGTCTGTCGTCTGCTGCTGCCGACATTTCGACCAGAAGAGTGTACGCCTGTTGCACATGGTCCTCCTCTGGAGTAGTGACCACTTGTGTAGTGGACGCAATTTCGAGTTGCTCCATGAGTGAGTGAACGGCTGTTCTAGTCCTGAACGCCTGAATTTTAGTTGCACCAATTGCCATATCATATATTCCTAGAGAGTAGTGAACGGTGAACGTTTGTTCAGTATCCGATGCAATCCCGCAATTCTTTCATAGTGGACACATATTCAATACGTGTCAACCCGTGTTCAAGTGTACCGTCCTCGCGTTGTCTACTGTACGGAACGTCTACATCGATTCCCTTGCCATTCCATACAGCTGTACAGTTGAGACCATGCTGCCTTGCGAAGCGTGTCAGTTTGTTCACATGCCGAAAATCAATTGGATTGTCTAGTGTACGGGTCATCAGTATTTCCTAAGAAGAAAAGAATGGGGGAATTTCACCCCCGTTGGTGTCATTTTGTTCAGTAGACCTGTTGTAGTTCTTGAACCTGAGTTTCGATGATTTTGAGCAGTTTCAAACCTTCACTAGCGGTTATATGTTCATCTTGAATAGAACGGAGCAGAGTAACACCGGCTGAATGTACACTGTTCACAGCGTCAGTGATTGCAGTCGCAACCACTTTCCGATTGTACGCCTGTTCAGCAGTGACCATTTTGCGGTAATCGTCATAAATTTTTCGCATGGCATCGTTTCCTAGAGAGTAGTTGTTTCCGAGAATTCATTGTACAACGGATGTTTTATCGTGTCAAGCAAAATCCCTATAAATTTTTCTCATTTCTTGACCACTCAAAACCTTGGAATCTTCAATACGCAAACGTTCAGTCTCATTTGCTTCCAGCATGTCCAAAGTGTCCAGTGTACGGTCAATCCGTGCAATTTTGTCCACCAACGTCGTTTCCTGTTTCGCATCAGCATCCGCCAATGCGTTTTCCCGTGCCTGTTCGCCTGTTTTCAGTTCACGCATGTTCAGCTTCCCATTTGTACAGTTACTCGAAATGATTCGTCGTAGCGTCTGCTCAGTACTGACACTTCGTCCAGTGCGTCCTGCTTGCGGGAAAATCCCGCTTCCCACACATACCACTGGTGTTCAGTGAAACAGTAGCTCTCAATCGTCCAGTTCATCACAAACTCCAATAAACAAACAACAAACAACCGATACACATCAGACCACACATTTGAGAACATGTCAAGGAATTTTGGGCAAGAAAAAAGATTAGATGTTCAGTACATGTACGGATATGAATACTTGTGTCTTGTCAAGAGAAATCACTAAATAAAATAAAAAACAAATTAGTCGTACACATAGGGGTTATAAGAAGGAGACGGATGGAAAATTCTTGTACAGTAATATAGGTCGCCATCATTTCTTTTCTTTTGCTAACCCTTTATGACCGTCTAGTGTACATATGCCCCTAGGCCCGATATACCATATACTCCACCTACTGAACACTCCGTCCATCTATATATAAGGTCCTAATGGCTGACTTGTACACTATGGCGCAACCGAGCGGTTAGGGTAATACACCCACTAAGACATATATAAGACCTTAGCACCCATCCGTCCACTAA
>JAESSU010000209.1 GCA_016763955.1 Phycisphaeraceae bacterium
TGCACGAAAAACCCTTTGCAGGGATCAACGGTAGCGGCAAGCATCTAAACTACTCACTAGGCTCCGCTCAAGCGGGCAATATGTTTGACCCAGGGGACACACCTGCTAACAATGCTCAGTTCTTGGTGATCTGCTGTGCAATGGTCAAGGCTGTTTACAAAAACGCCAAGCTCTTACGTGCAACAGTCGCGTCAGCTTCTAACGATCACCGCCTAGGTGCTAACGAAGCACCCCCTGCGATTATCAGTATCTTCCTCGGCACGGAACTTAACTCGATCTTTGAGGCCATTGCTTCAGGCAAATCCATCAAGACCAAAAAGGGCATCATGCATGTAGGCGTTGATGTCCTACCTCCCATCCCTAAGCACTCAGGCGACCGCAACCGCACGAGCCCCATGGCTTTCACAGGCAACCGTTTTGAATTCCGCGCAGTGGGTGCAAACCAATCGATTGCTGGCCCTTCTGTTGCATTAAACGTCATCCTTACCCAGCAGCTTGATGAAGCAGCGAGCTTCCTTGAAAAGGCTGACACATCGACTCCCAAAAAGTTGGGTACTGCAGTCGAAAAATACATCAAGTCCGTCTGGAATGAATGCTCCAACGTGGTCTTCAATGGAGACGGTTACGCCCAATCATGGCATAAAGAAGCAGCCAAACGCGGCTTGCCTAACTTGCGTACCACACCCGAAGCTTTGCCAGAACTCAAGAGCAAAGAAGTTGTCAGCTTGTTTAGCAAGTACAAAGTACTCTCCAAGCGTGAACTGATCTCCCGCTATGAAGTCTATACCGAGCAGTACATCATGTCCGTGCTCGTCGAAGCCAACACGGTTGTCGAAATGACGCGGACACAGATCTTCCCCGCAGCTGTTCGCTACCAATGCGAACTAGCAGGCACCTTGACAAACCTCATGGCTTTGGGTCACGAACCGGACCAGAAGACCTTGACACTGATCACGAATTTGATTGCTGTACTTCAAGACTCTGTTGCGGACTTGGTTACTTTGTTAGAGGTGCATCACAAGAACGTTCAAGCAGAGGCTGAATATCTATGCAACAACGTGCTTCCTCAGATGCTCGTGGTACGTGAAGCAGTCGATATTCTTGAAGGTTATGTCGCTGATGACCTGTGGCCACAGCCAACCTACCAAGACATCCTCTACATCAAATAACCCCCCCCGGCCCCGGAAGCTTAAGACAACCCTCGAAAACATCAGCCCTCCGGAATTTTTTTTGGCACTTGGGGAATTTTAAATAGACATCATTTAAACCCCGCGAGTCTCAACATTCGCGGGGTTTTTTTGTGCGCAAAAAACGCAAAGTCGCTTATGTGATTTATGGGGATCTAGCGTCAATCCTCCGCAGGAATCCTAGCGGCTTGCCACGGATTTTGTGATATCAAATTAAAGCCGCAGGAAGTGGCGATAGCCCATTCCTGCGGGACATGCAGATTACTGATGAAAGGTTCGAGTGTTCGAAGAGCCGAAGTTCGGAGTTCAGGAGTTCAGGAGGTCGGAGATTCCGGGGATCGGAGATTCAGACTTCCGGGGGCGGGGGCGGGGCGCAGGGAACGGATGCGGGACGTATAATTGCAATGCACTAACACAAAGCCAAAAACGTAAGCACCGTTAATAGGATCACACGCTTACGGAATTCCGATGGCTGCGTCGTGTGCAATTGAATAAACCAGTTAATTGACCCTTGTAGCATGGCGATACTCCTATTTCCTTACCATGCATGTATCAATGGATATGCCAGTATGACCTTAATACACCACTCTGCACTTAGTCCCTTATCTAAACAACACTTACCTGCCCATCGGAGTCTCTCGTTTCTAGGCCGGATAAGCCGGATGTGGTGTTTACGCAACAAAGCGTGTTGCCTCATGGCGACGTATTGGGTCATTGCCACAAGCCTTGTGCTATTCACCCATACAGTTCAAGCAGACGGGCAACAGCAAGCCCCGCCCCAGCAAGTTCCAACAGTCGATTGGGGAGATGCCCAGCTGGTTTACGATCAGATTAACCAATGGGTCTTAGCGGGAGAAGTAGACCAAGTCGATCCGCTAGCAGCGATGCCCATGCATTTGGTCAGTGACTTTGGGGGGATGCGTGTGACCTTGCGATGGATGGGTAAAACCTTTGGCATAGGTGACAGCATGGTTCCGATCCAAGTGCAAAACCGTCAAAAGAAAGCAGACTTGTTACACCATGCTCGCGTGGCCACCAGCGGTGCATTGCGATCACTCAAATCGCGAATGCCTCAGTGGAATAAACTTTCACCGGATCAACGTCCGACGATGCTTGTGGACTTACAAATTGCTCGATGCGCGACGCAAATTCGGCCTGTACTTGAGCATCAAAGAATCAACGTGCTCTCACTTTTTAGTCCCGGTGCTCAGGGTTTGATTTTTGAAAACACAGACCGTCAAGCCGCTTGGAGTTGGCCTGCCACGGCGTTGTCATTAAACATAAGTCCCTCAGGATTAGTCAAAGGTAAGTTACTGGAAATAGGCCGTAAGCCGAGTCTGGAAATTTCGCTATTAGATCATGCCAACCCAATACAAGTCTATCGCTTTGAAATCATTCACACGGTCAAGCCCGGCCCAAAACAAAAGATCGTAAAACTCTCACGAGGCGTGCAAATCTTAGAGCCGGTCCTTAAGCAAAATCAAATCCTTGAGGCAACCTGGCAAATGACCGCAAACCTTGTGCATCGATATCGCCAAGACGGTCGCGTGGCTCGTTCTTACGAACCCACTAGCAGTCGCTACACATTAAAAGACGCGGACCTAAAAGACCAAGCCATGACGGCCTATGCTTTATCCAACCAAATGAGACTGGCATTAAAGATCAAACCCTATTGGCCCGGCTACGCTAAAACCAGCAAAACCCTGCGTAACAGCATCACATACCTGCTCTCGCAGTTCAACGATCACATGATCCAACGCGAACCCCAAGCAGGCGCATGGACCCTGTTAACACTCATTAACGAACCCACTGTCGTGGACCTTAAAAGCAACCGCGATCAAATGGCAGCAGCATTGGCAAAAACTCAACAAACTAACGGGCATTTCACACACAAAAAGCCCGATGCCAACGGCACGTTCGTCACGCAAACCGTACCACGCTTTTCTCAAGCCCTTATCCATCTGGCATTATTACAACAGTACGACCAAACGCGTGACACAGATTATCTGCCCGTTCTCCAACAATCCGCAAAGGTACTTAAAGAAGCATCTGCCAAACAATCCTTAATGACAATCAACATCTTGTTTGCGATCCGAGATTTGCAAGCCAAACTCGAACTAGACTTCCCCTCACCAATCGATCAAGACAGGGTGATTTCACAAACACGCCAATTGCTTCTTAAACATCAGATCACACAAGCCCCAGCCATGGGACCCGCAGATGTCATCGGCGGATTTGATCTTGCAAGCAAACCCTCGCCGAGCATTGCACCTGCTCCTGATTGGCGATCAGCGTATGGCGTGAGTCTACTTGCTGCGATTCTCAAAGACCCAACACTCCGCCCACAATTAGCACAAAATCTCGGACTCTCACAAACCGAATTACTACTACGCAGCGCACTCGCTGCACGGTTTCTAATCCAACTAACCTTCACCGCAGAAACCTGCTTCTACGGCGATAGCCCCATCGACTGCATCGGCGCAGTTCGTTATTCACCTTGGGACAATAGACTGCTTTTACGTGCCACGACCACAAGCTTGCTAAGCCTGCAACAATTTAACGATGCGGTAATGCAATCTCTACAGCAAACACAGTGAACCCAACAACCCTTAAAACACCGCATCCAGCATCACAGGGAATCCACAATTCCCGCATTCGACATATTCACCTGCGTTTTTGGATACAAATTCGTTTTTACCCACACAAACATTCAATTTCGCTGGTCATTCCTTAAAAACTAACGTATAAATACTAATTAAAGCCAATCCAACGGGCTCATATGTACACTAAAAATTCACGAATAACCCTTTGAGTAAAACTGTTATGTCCACACCCTTACAACTCCGTCAACGTCAAATTCACTTAGACTTTCACACCGCAGGCATGGCCGACAACATCGGCAGCGACTTTGACCCCAATGAGTTCGCCCAGACCTTAGCCGATGCAGGTGTCGATTCGATCACATGCTTTGCCCGTTGTCACCATGGATATCTTTATTATCCATCTAAGCTAATGCCTCATCGCATCCATCCGAATCTCAAACGCCCTAACTTACTGGGCGAACAAATCGAAGCTTGTCACAGACTAGGCATCCGTGTCCCGATCTACATCACCGTGCAATGGGACCAAATGCTCGCTGAGGAACATCCCCAATGGCGTGTCGTGGATCAGACGGGGAAACTCGATGGGACACCACCCTATGAAGCAGGCTTCTACCGTCGCCTTTGCCTTAACACCCCCTATGTCGATTTCCTAAAAGCTCACGTTAAAGAAGTCATCGAGATGCTGCCCACCGATGGCATCTTCTGGGACATTGTTACCCCCATGGACTGCTCTTGCTCTAAGTGTAAAACAGACATGGTCGCCAAGGGCATGGATCCCGCTAACACGCAAGACCGCGTTGCCTTTGGTAAAGAGGTCGAAGCGCACTTCATGCGCGATATGACAAAATACATCCGCACCCTACACAAAGACTGCACCATCTTCTACAATGCCGGTCACATCGGCCCACGCCACCGCGACTTGCAGGATGCCTTGACACACTTCGAGTTAGAATCATTACCTTCTGGCGGCTGGGGATACATGCACTTCCCACTCACCGCACGCTATGCCCGAACACTAGACCTGCCCTTCTTGGGGATGACCGGCAAGTTCCACACGGCATGGGGAGATTTTCATAGCTACAAAAATCAAGCTGCACTCGAATTCGAATGCTTCCAGTCCGTTGCACTAGGCGGCGGCTGCTCCATCGGTGACCAACTCCCCCCCAATGGTAAAATCTGCAAAACCACCTACCAACTCATCGGCGCGGTCTACAACCAAATCAAAGCCATCGAACCTTGGTGTACCCAGGCCAAACCCATCACCCAGATCGGCGTGATCACACCTGAAGTCTTCACACAAGATTCAGGCCACACCGCACTACCTAAGTCCGCACAAGGGGCGGTTCGCATTCTCCAAGAACTCGACCACCAGTACGACATCATCGACTTGCAGGCAAACTTTGCAGACTATCAACTCATCATTGTCCCTGACGAAATCATCGTCACGGATGAACTGTCCAAGCAAATCGAAAGCTATGTCGCAGGCGGCGGCAAAATTTTGGCACTCCATAAAGCAGGCGCCAACTTGCCTTGTCTTGGGATCACCTATGAAGGCGACAGTGCTTACTGCCCGAACTTCGTACTGCCTCGTGATCAATTTGCCGGCTTGCCCAATGCTGAGCATGTAGTCTACGAACAAGGCTCGCAGGTCACTGCAAACCCTAGCGTGCAAGTGTTAGCCGACACCATCGGATCCATTTTTAATCGCACATGGGATCACTATTGCTCTCACCGTCACTCGCCAAGCTCTGGTGAAGTTCTAGGCCCAGCCATCGTCAAAAACGGCAACACCATTTACATGGCGCACCCGCACATGACCCAGTACCAACTCAACGCACCGAACTGGTGCAAAAAGCTTGTCGGCGCAGCAATTGATCAATTGCTCGACAAGCCCCAGCTTAAAACCGACGGGCCGACCCATCTGTTCACCGCAGTCAATGAACAAGCAGACAAAAATCGCTTCGTGCTTCATGTCCTAAATTACATCCCGCAGCTTAAGAGCGAAGAAGTCGAAATCGTCGAAGACATCATCCCATTGCACGATCTGTCGATCACCTTGAACTTGTCCCGGAAGGTCACTAAAGCAACTTTGGTCCCCGAGAACAAAGAAGTTGCCATCACCGACACCGATAGCGGCCAGGTGATCAAACTCGACAAACTAGGTAACAAGCAGGTCATTGAATTAGCTTACTGATCTGCCAGCAATCAACCTTAAAATAAAACGTTAAACACCGAGTCGTCAGGCTCGGTGTTTTTCATTATTTTCTCTGGCAACACACCAATGCCAATGCAAGTCAAAGAAAAAAAACTCCCAAGGCTCGCCGGAATCCAATCAGGGTAAACGCATGTACCGTAAATTGTCTTGGCGAGCCGTGTCGTGTCGACACGAAATTGACCGTAGGTCAAAAGGTTGCCCCCAAAATACTTTGCAAGCTGATTTAACAGTTGACCGAGGGGCAAAACGAAGCTGATACAGCCTAGCAGTTCGTTGCAGCTAATACGTCACGAATTGCATCTTGCGATGCATCAGCGACACGCCCCCGGAAGTGTCGCAGCTATTTCCTGCCGCAAGGTTGATCGTGATCCAATACAAAATAGCTGCAATGATGCACTAGCCCTCCAAGACAGGGTGTACATGCGTTTGCCTTGAGAATCTACTGACATCGCTTCCGAGAAGTTCCGGGGGCATGTATAATAAATAACATGAACCGGGAACACACCATCTTGCGTCCGCTGATGCTTCTAGCAGCTTTCTGCCTATTACTTGGACAAGCTCCAGTTCCAGTTCCAGAAGTAATCACGGCTCCAAAGCCCGTCACCGCTGCGCCCACGCTACTAACACCTACGGACAAAGCAACATCTCAAACACTTGCGCCCGGCGGAGCCAATGTCGCAGTCATCCGCATCGAGGGCATGATCTACGGCTTTACACTCGACAGTCTCAAACGACGTGTCGACCGAGCCCTGCAAAGTAATGCCAGCATGATCGTCATTGAACTAGACACCCCCGGCGGCGAAGTCATGGCTGCACTAGAAATTGCCAAATTCATCAAAGGTGAAATCACCGTCCCAACCGTCGCATGGATTCATGACACCGCATACTCGGCAGGCATCCTCATCGCATCAAGCTGTGACCGCATCATCATGTCCCCAGCATCGACCACAGGCGACTGTGCGCCCATCGTCCCAGGCACTGAACTAGCCCCCACCGAACGCGCTAAAGCACTCTCACCCATCCTTGAAGAATTCCGAGACAATGCTCGGAGCAACGGCAAAGATTTTGCGCTCTACCATGCAATGTGCGTCTTGAGCGTCGAAGTTTATCTCATCGAAAACAAAACCACCAGCAAACAAATGCTCGTCAACCAAATCGATAAATCACTGATGGTCGATGGCTTTGCCCCCGGAAACAATCCCCAAGGCGGAGGCATCATCAACAAGCTCTTTGGACGCAAGCTACCCGCAGGCAAAAGCAACATCGATGATGTCGCCTCCGTTTCCCGTGATGTCGCAACCGATCAAGACATTGCCCAATGGAAGCTCATCAAACAAATCCACGATGGCAAAACGCTGCTCACACTCAACCAAACCCGCGCGGTGGAAGTCGGCCTTGCTGAAACTGACACCATCCGTAATGAGACCATGCTCAAGGCCTATCTCAAAGCCAACATCATCGCGACCGTGACGCAAAGTTGGTCCGAAGACTTAGCCGGCTGGCTCACCCATCCGGGCATTCGTGCAGTCCTAGTGATCGCATTATTACTTGGAGCCTACACCGAATTTCAAACACCGGGGCTCGGCATTGCAGGGGCAGTAGCAGTGATCGCATTGATCCTACTCATCGGCGCACCGTTCCTAGTGGGACTTGCTGAGGTCTGGCATATCCTGCTCATCTTCATCGGACTTGGCTTGCTCTTTACCGAAGTATTTATCATCCCCGGATTCGGTGTTGCGGGCATCAGTGGCATCATCTGCATCCTCAGCGGACTAACCTTAGCCATCATCCCAACCACAGGCAGCGGCCCCCTGCCACTGCCGGCTCCTGAAATGTATGGCAGACTCCAAGTCGCAACCATGTGGATGCTCGCTAGCTTTATCTTCGGCGTCACAGGCATGATGCTTATCACCAAATACTTCGGAAGCATCCCAGGCTTAAACAGACTCGTCATCCAGCCCTCTACCCAAGAAGACCAACTCGCGATCCATTATCACGCACATAACACGGCATTGGACCTCAAACTCCAAATCGGTCTCACCGGTATCGCAGCCACACAATTAAGACCTGCCGGCCAAGCCACCATCAGCGGCCAACACATCGATGTTATCACCAATGGCGCACTCATCGAACAAGGCGACCCCATCCGTATCATCGAAATCCACGGCAACCGCATCGTCGTCGATCAAGCGTAAACACAACTTATACCCTAAAGACAATACCACTCGCTTTAGTAATCGCCCCCCTGAAACATCTCACTAAATAAAAAAATCCTTCTATTTGAATTTTTATCGAACACCCCAGACCCTCATTTCGCATAATTGCGAAGTGAGGGTCTGGTTTATTAAACATTACAACTCAAACTAAACTCACTTACCCGCCCCATTCGCATCTTGCGAGAAAAGAGTTCATCATGACATCCTCCTCCAATGCAGATCAAATCCGTGAAAAAGTCCAGCAGGGATATACTGCTGTCGCGCAAACCAGCAGTAGCTGCTGTGGGCCAAGCTCATTTAGTGGTGGCCCTGACGAAGATCATCTCTCCGCTAAACAACTCGCCGAGTCCATTGGTTACTCAGCAGATCAATTAGCCCAGCTACCTGAAGGTGCCAACATGGGGCTATCTTGCGGGAATCCGGCTGCTATTTCTGCTTTACGTGAAGGTCAAATCGTACTTGACCTTGGTAGCGGCGGCGGGTTTGACGTCTTTCTTGCAGGCCCGAAAGTGGGCGCAACGGGACGGGCAATTGGTGTGGACATGACACCGGCGATGCTCTCTAAAGCACGAGCTAACATCGATCACTACAGCAAATCGACGGGCTTAAGCAACGTCGAATTCCGTCTTGGTGAAATCGAACATCTCCCCGTAGCGGACAATAGCATCGACGTGGTGATTAGTAATTGCGTGATCAACCTCTCGCCTGGCAAACAGCAGGTTTGGAGTGAGATCGCTCGCGTCCTTAAGCCCGGCGGAATTGTCGCTGCATCGGACATGACGTTATTCAAACCCCTGCCCCAGGAAGCTCATGATATCGCTCAAGCATTCGTCGGTTGCGTTGCAGGTGCGATCCTCATTGAGGACTACAAACAAATGGTGCAAGATGCGGGCTTGATCAGCGTGCTCCTTAAGCCCAAGCCTGAGTATGTCCAAGCGTTAATGAATAGTGGCAATGAACTGTATCGCCAAATTCAAGAAGTGCTCCCCCAAGGGACAACCGCTTCAGACTATGTAACAAGTGTTGCCGTTGCAGCACGCAAGCCTCAGAGTTGCTGCGGTCAATAGTCAGTTGACGCATGGCTTGACGGGTGTGTCCACCATGTTATTGTGAGCCACTCACTCTACAACGCTTAAGGACTTACCCGCATGCAACGCATCAAAGATTTACTAGCTGACCCCAAACCCATTACATGGCTTTTTTATGGTGACAGCATCACGCATGCGGCAACGCACACGTTCGGCCAGCGGGACTACACACAGCTTTTTCATGAGCGCGTCCGTTTTGAGATGAGCCGAATGATGGACGTGGTCATCAACACTGCCATCAGTGGCAACAACACGCAGCAATTACTCGACTCTTTTGACCATCGTGTGACACGCTTTAAACCCGATGTCGTGTTCTTGATGATTGGCATGAATGACTGCTCGTCGAATAACAACTGGACGCTCGAAAAGTTTATTGCCAACCTGCACAAACTCTGTGACAAGTTCCAAGCGTTAGGCAGCCTTGCAGTGCTTCAAACCACCTGTCCGATCCTGCCTAACAGTTCCCCTGACCGCGAGCCAAATATCCCAAGCTATATGCAGGCGATTCGTGATGTGGCGACACAACGCAACTTGCCCTTGGTAGATCACACTGCCTACTGGGAAGATCACGCAGACAAATCGTACTATTGGATGAGTAATGAGTTTCATCCCAATGCACACGGTCACCGGGCGTTTGCAAAATGGCTCTTTAGCGAAATGGGTATTTGGGAACCGCAGAGTCCCACATGCCAACTGATGATCCCGTGAGATCATGTTGTGACGATTCACCAGCGTCGTGTAACGACGCGGCTAGTTTTTCATTGCAACGAATACCATTGACGATTAAAACTTGTGCCTGACTTACATCGCGAACACAAGTGCGACAAAGTCTTATGAATCGTTCGATGCGGGTAATGCTTTTTGCAATAACAGAAAAATCATAAAATGACCGAAAGTTTTTTTACTGTCCCAGAAAATTTAAAAGCATCTTTGGGCCTTCATCTGTGAGAAAACTTTCGGGATGAAACTGCACGCCTTCGAGGGGTGCGTCACCGAACACGCCTGCCTTAGCACGAATGCCCATAAGTTCACCGTCATCAGTCCATGCGGTTTTTTCGAACCGCTGCGTGTCCAATGTGTCGGGTAAAATGACGAGACTGTGATAACGCGTACAGATAGTGGGTTGGCTTAGACCTGCAAAAAGTCCTTTACCATCGTGATGAATTGGGGAAGTCTTGCCATGCATGACATGGGTATTACGGGCAACGGTCATCCCGTAAGCATGGCCGATACTTTGATGTCCAAGACAGACACCTAATAGGGGAACCTTCCCTGCAAATGCTTTGATGATCTCCACGCTAATACCTGCTTCACAAGGCGTACACGGGCCGGGGGACACGATGACATGCGTGGGGTTTAATGCCAATGCTTGCTCGACGGTAATCTTGTCATTGCGAACAACCTTTAGCTGAGGCGCATCAGACTTGCCTACAAAAAGTTCACCAATGCGTTGCACCAAGTTATAGGTGAAGCTGTCATAGTTATCGATAAGCAAGATCATCTAGGCATCTCCAAGTAACTCAACGGCATCCCATATCAAAAGGCTAAGTTTTAAGTTCCGGGGGCCAAGTCACAGTCGTCCAATTCCGGGGGAACCACATCGCAGAACATTGATACCACTGTAACATTCTTAAGCGGCAGGCGTTAATTTACGGTTGCCAATTAAGGTGATCGATCCCGTTAGGATCAACTCATACGAACATTGTAACAAGCCCTTGTGAGGGTAAAAAAGATCGCCCTAGCCGTTGAGGGCAAACGCATGTCCTGTGAATTGTCTTGGCGAGCCGTGTCGACACGAGATTGACCGCAGGTCAAAAATATTGCACACCAAATGCTGTGCTGACGGATTTTCCAGTTGATCTTCGGTCAAAATCGGACTGACACCGCCCGGCTCGCCAAGACAGAGGGTACATGCGTTTGCCTTGCATCACAGATAGCCCTGTCCATCGGCTTGAGTTATACCCGTCCTTTTGCAACAGTGACTATACTAGAGTTCACCTGCCCCATGGAGATTACGATGGCCAGACTGCTTGCACCCACACTACAAAAACTCATTGACAGCAACACCACCACCGCCAAGGACCTTGGCGAAATGGCAGGCGTTTCATCATCCACGATTTACCGTTGGATTAATGGCGAAAGTGAGCCGGACTTTGACAGCATTCGTTTAATTTTACATCACCTGTCAGACACGGATGCGCAGCTGGCCATTCTCACCGCATTCATTGCCGGGACCCCGTGGACGGTCACGCAAACGGTCGGTGATCTGGATGTGAATCAGGATGGTCATGTGGGCACTGAAGATGCACTGGACTCAGCTATTTCGTGTGTGCTTGTAGCCAGTGATTCGTTACAACAAATCCGCATGGCTTGCCGCGATGGGAAAGTGACACAAGCAGAGGCACAGCGTGTTGCCCAACTACTTGCCGATGTCATCAACCAATGCAGCATCACCCAGCAGGTGGTGATGTCCATCGCCCAACCTGTGCGTAAAAAAGCCAAGTAAGGCCATTGTACAAGCGTTACAAAGTCTTATGAACCGCCCGGCGCGTACAAAATAGACGCGATGCGTATGATTTCACCCAATAGGAAATCACGCAGCGTGTGGCTTGGACGAATTCCCATGACTCGCCGGATCATTGAGCATTTCCAGAACACGCTGACCTTCAGCCTGCCAGTCAATGTCCTCACGACAGCCCAAATCAATTAAGTCCACGGACTGGTCGCCATTAACAGAACCTTGCTTGGCCTGTCGTAGTGCAACGTCCACCTGTATTAACGATTTCTTTTTCTGCTGTGTCATCCTGACAGCCCTTTACCGAATGGTTTCTGACCCACAAATCACCTGTCGAAACAGGATCGCATCTGTGCAAATTGCGGGACTTCTCAAAAAAGAGATGTGTACGCTTGGGAATCTCTCTTACCCATATAACGTACCAAACGTCCAATTATTCCTCTGAGCATGCAAAAAAAACAGCTCAGATTAGAAACTCAAAACGAACAAACATATCTAACCCCGAGCTTCACAAAAACAAACAAGCCCGTCCTGAACATAAAAGAGCATGAACTGCCCTTAGATAAGTACTTATTATAATAGACCTAATCGGCCATAAAACCAACTATTCTCAAACTTTTTTGACAATAAACACATCATTTTTTCAATGAACCGTGATCAAATGCCCAATAACACAAACAATCACCGCCAACGTCCTAATTGCCCCAAGGCAAACGCACTACAGAAAAGCACCCATTCATTGGACTTCCTGTTACAATGTACGACTCCCCCACCTAAGGAATTGCCTCTGTGTTACTAGAGTAACAGGGCAATTTCCGATTAATAACTCCGGGGGAAATAATGGACACAAACCACCGTGAAGATACGTAACTTCTGCATTATCGCTCATATCGACCATGGCAAAAGCACACTCGCTGACCGCCTCCTCCAAGCCACTGGCACCATCTCTGACCGTGAAATGCGCGAACAGTTTCTTGATGGCATGGACCTCGAACGCGAACGCGGAATCACCATCAAAGCCTCCGCCGTCACCGTCTCGCATGAGTTCAAAGGCGAGAAGTTCATGCTCAACTTCATCGACACGCCCGGACATGTGGACTTTCACTACGAAGTCTCCCGTGCGCTGACCGCCTGCGAAGGAGCTGTCCTAGTCGTCGACTCCACCCAAGGCGTTGAAGCCCAGACCGTGGCCAATACCTATCTGGCGGTCGAAGCAGGTCTGGAAATCATTCCCGTCATCAACAAAATTGACCTGCCCTCCGCACAGCCAGAAGAAGTTGCCTTGGAACTAGAACAAATTCTAGGCATCCCTGCTGATGACTGTATCTTCTGCTCTGCCAAGTCCGGCCAAGGGATTACAGAATTACTGGATGCTATCTGCGAAAAATTCCCTGTCCCACGGGGTAACGAAAACGAAAAAACGCAAGCCTTGATTTTCGACTGCATCTACGACGACTACCGAGGCGTGGTCATCTACTTCCGACTCATGAACGGCAAACTTAAAACCGGCGACAAAATCCGCATGATGTCCTCAGGCCGAACCCACACCATCGGCGAGATCGGTAAGTTCACCCCGAAAATGACCCCTTTAGGTAAGTATGAATTTTCCGCTGGTGAAGTGGGCTATGCAGTGGCTTCCATCAAGAACCTCGACGAAGTAAACATCGGCGACACCATCACCCTCGACCTGTACCCCGCAGATGAACCCCTGCCCGGCTACCAAGAACCCCAGCGCATGGTGTTCTGCGATTTCTATCCCACTGGCGAAACGCAGTTCGAAGTCCTCCGTGATGCCATCGAACGACTGCGTCTTAATGATGCTTCCTTCACCTTTGCCGCCCACCACTCCGAAGCATTAGGTTTTGGATTCCGCTGTGGCTTTCTGGGAATGCTCCACATGGAGATCATCCAAGAACGCCTCGAACGTGAAGGCAAAGTCAACATCGTTCAGACCGCACCGACGGTGACCTATGAAATTTTGCTCTCTGCTAATCGCGTCATTCAGATCACCAACCCCGCGGACTTGCCGGACATGTCCCAAGTGGTTGAAATCCGCGAGCCGATTGTCCGTTGTGAATTTATCATCCCCAATGAATACATCGGGGACCTGATGCACCTGTGCGAAAACCGCCGAGGCATTTATAAAAAACAACAATTCCTCTCGGAATCCAGACAAATTCTGCACTATGATCTGCCGCTTGCTGAAATCATTTATGACTTCTTCGACAAGCTCAAATCCCTGTCGCGTGGCTATGCCACCATGGACTACTCGCTCCAAGGCTTTAACAAAGACAACCTTGTCAAGATCGACATCTTAATCAATAGCGAGAAAGTTGATGCCCTGTCAGTGATCGTCCATCGCGCCAAAGCCGAACTGCGAGGCCGCGCCTTACTCAAACGCCTCAAGGGAGAAATCGACCGACACATGTTCGAAATCCCACTGCAATGCGCAATCGGTGGCAAGATCATCGCCCGCGAAAGTATCCAAGCCATGCGTAAAAATGTCACCGCCAAATGCTACGGCGGCGACGTGTCACGCAAACGAAAACTGCTCGAAAAACAAAAAGCAGGCAAAAAACGCATGAAGCGCATCGGCTCCGTGGACATCCCACAAGAAGCCTTCATGGCCATCCTAGAAACCGGCGAAGATTAACCCCCCCCGGAAGTTCATCACCAGCACCTCCGCGGGAAGCCGAAGGATTCCCGCAGGAGCGAATCTTTCAAAATGGAAAGCCATTCTGCAAAATGCTCTAACTATCACTGTGGGCGGGTTATCTGCGCCAGAGTATTCGTAAAACGAGATAGCCTATTGCATAACATATAAAGAACAACAATATGTAACCCAAAGTCTTTAATGGATTCCCATCTGCCATTTCAATAAATAGATCAATGACCGCGAGCATTGCGACTAAACCCAAAGACAACAACGTCGCTTCAACGTGTGCATGATCCATTTTCATAAGGCTTACTCCAAACTTTAAGCAGTATTGCTAAGTCACAAATTCGCCTGCAATCATCAAAGACTCTGCTTTATTAAAAAGTAGTTTAGAGACATCATCTAGTGGACGATAGATCACCAAATCAGCATCTGCTCCAGGCTGTAAACGCCCTTTGTTTTGCAACCCCAATGCGCGAGCTGGTGAGGTGCGAGTGAGTTTTGCGATCTCAGTTAACGACAGTTCGCGCGTGATTTGTTTTAGTGATGTGCATTGCGTCATCGCTTTGTGACAACGCTTAAACTGCTCATCACGGTAAGGTTTATTCATTAGGCAAGCGATTAGATGCGGGTAATGTGCAATCGCCCCACCATTGGGATAGTCCAATGTTAATGACAGCTGATCCAGATTGTCACTTAGTAAAACCAGCTCCAACCCCACAGCCCACTGCATCGCATAGCCCAAGTTCCGAGGGTCACGATCCAGTTGCTGTAAAGCAAAAGCAGATTGGCCTTCCCATTGGAATCGCAACGCCGGGCCAGCATCATCACCAAACAAATCCAACAACCGATCATGTAACGCAAGGTCCGCAGTCAGTGCATAGGCAGGGCCAAACCCTGTGAGCCCAAGGTCTGCGGTGATCTGTTTTTGAGATTGCAATGCCGTAAGAACCTGCTGAGCGCCTGATCTTAAATACCATCTTGGGTCAGGTAAATAACAGTCATATTGCAAATGCGCAATGTGTGCCCGCCGGCCATCTAATGCGTCGATCCATTGCAAGGTCGCCTCACAACTTCCGGGGGTTCCAAGTTGGGGCAAGTGAATATGCAATGGGTGTGCAAGTTTAAGTTGCTCTGCAACATCTAGGAAAAAGCGCAACACCTCACGGGGCGTGCGTCTCATGCCCGCGACCGTTTGGTCAATGTCCACCACATCCAATGCAGGCCCATCCATCGCATGAACCGAGCCGGGATTCACAAGTTTGATTCCCATTGCGCCCGACTGTTTGAACAAGCTTACTGCTAGCGACATTGCCTGATCATCCTGCTGTGCTTCGAGTTTTTCAAGCAATGGCTGATGGTGAGAAAGCAGCAGTAAAAAAGAGGTATTAAGTGGCAAGAATTCTCTAAGTTGCAACCGCGCAGCAGGCGCATCACCGGGGGTGATCGCCGCATCCACCGCAGCAGTGTAACCAAGCTGTTGATACTGTTGGGTGAGCCATGTAGGGGAACCTAAGAGTGTTTGGGGAATGGCTTGAGGGGCTAGTTTTTCTTGCAGGGTTCGCAAAGCCGCGATCGCGGGAGACACCAAATGCGTGTGCATGTCGATCGCACCTGCCATGACGATTTTGCCGGTGAGGTCCATGACCTTCATTACGTTTTTAGATTTAGGTTTGGCAACAAACTTGCCATCTTCAATATACAGATCGCGCACTTGATCTGAGCATGACGGATCGGATGGATCAATCACTCTGCCATTTTCAAGATGGAGTGTGCGCATGGTCATAAATCTACACCCACCTCATAAGTCAAAAAACCGGGCTGACACA
>JAESSU010000210.1 GCA_016763955.1 Phycisphaeraceae bacterium
CATTGCGGGTATTCCAGGTGCTATTGGCATCATCGCTGAAGGTTTTTCGCTCACCGGTGAAGAAGCTGGCAAATCCTATACGCCTTGGACCGTTATACTACTCTTGGCTGCGTTTATCACAGTGGTTGCAGGCTCGATCCTCATTACTCAGGGGCAACGGCGAATCCCTATTCAGCAAGCTAAGCATACCCGTGGCCGCAAGGTTTACGGGGGGCAGAAAAGCTACCTCCCACTGCGTGTTAATCACGGTGGTGTCATGCCTATCATCTTTGCATCGTCATTGATGATGTTCCCTAACCTCCTGTTTGGCTGGTTAGGTGGCGTGTATGAAGGCAATGCGTTTTTCTACTTTTTGCAACGTAATTTTAGCAATATGATGAGTTTCCCGTACCTGCTAACGTACATCGGGATGATCTTCTTCTTTGCTTACTTTTGGACCACCGTGCAGTTCCAGCCTAAAGAAATGGCGACACAGCTCCGTGACCACGGTAGCTTTGTCCCCGGTCTTCGCCCTGGCCCACGAACTGCGGATTACTTAGAAACCGTAATGGAACGCATCACTTATGTCGGTGCAGGGTTCCTAGCGATTATCGCAGTGATTCCGAGTGTGGTTGCCGGTTATTTTGAAATTCCCTTTGCTGTGACCAGTTTTCTGGGCGGTACGGGTTTATTGATTGTCGTGAGTGTGATGTTGGATTTTGTCCAACGAATTGAAGCAGCCTTGATGATGCGGAACTACCCCGGATTCCTTTCAGGAAGTAGTGGTAAAGGTCCGAAGATTCGAGGCAGTCGGCCTACCTGATTGATTTAGGTAGAAATAACCGAATCACACTTGGCATAGACGTTAAGTTTTGATATGATTCTGGGCTCTGCATTTTGCAGACTTAGTAAAAAGTAGGAAGTCGGGCTCAGTAGGATGGCGATTCAACGCAAGACCCGTAAGGAACTGGACAAAATGAGGATCGCTGGCAGAGTGGTTCACAAAGTCCTGGCTCATTGCAAAGAAATTTGCAAACCGGGCGTTACGACTCTCGAACTCGATGAGTCGGCGTATGAAGTGTTCACGGCTCAGGGAGCTAAGGGATTGTTTAAAAACTATCCCACCTACAAGCCAGGAGAAGGTTTTCCTTCGAACCTGTGCATCTCGGTAAACGAGGTGGTTGTACACGGGATCGCAGGTGACAGAGTGACTGAGGATGGCGATATCGTCGGATTCGATTGCGGTGTCAATGTTGATGGATGGTGTGGCGACTCGGCAACCACTGTAATGGTGGGTAACGTGTCCCCGGAAGTTCGCAAGCTTTGTGAAACGACCGAAGAAATCCTGATGACAGCGATCCAGAATATTAAGCCGGGTCGCAAGTGGAGCCAGGTGGCTCGACTGATGCAAAATATTGCCGAGCGTGAAGGCTACGGCGTGGTGCGGGACTTTGTGGGACATGGCATCGGTCAAACGATGCATGAAGACCCTAAAGTCCCCAATTTCGTCAGCAGAGATTTGTTGATGAACGACATTGAATTGCGTGAAGGGATTGTGCTGGCCATTGAGCCGATGTGCAATCTTGGAACGGGTAAAGTCAGGACGCTGGCTGATGGGTGGACCATTGTCACCCTCGATAACAAGCCCGCTGCTCATTACGAGCACACCGTTGCTGTGACAGCCAACGGGGCAGAAATCCTGACCGACGGGAATTGACAAGTCTGGAAACAGACGGAAAGAGAGTGCCAGTTTTGGCCAAGGAAGATAAAATTCAGGTAGACGGTGTGGTGCTTGATGCATTGCCTAACGCAATGTTCAAAGTCAAGTTAGATAATGGGCATGAAATTCTTGCTCAGATTTCTGGCAAGATGCGTATGCACTACATCCGAATCCTGCCAGGTGACAAAGTAACCGTGGACATTAGTTCTTATGACCTAACCCGCGGCCGAATTATTTACCGTCAGTAATCACGTCAAGTGATTTTGGCTAAGTAGAGGTAGAACCATGAAAGTTCGCTCAAGCGTAAAACGAATCTGTGAACACTGCAAGGTCATCCGGCGCAAAGGCGTCGTACGTGTGATCTGCATCAATCCCAAGCACAAACAGCGTCAAGGCTAAACCCAGTAAAGGAACGCAAACATGCCACGTATTGCAGGCACAGACATCCCAGATAATAAGCATATTCGCATTTCATTGCGATATGTCTATGGCATCGGTCCCAAACATTCTGATGATATTCTTCAGGAAGTGGGTATCGAAGGTCACGTTCGTGCACGCGAACTCACAGACGATCAATTGGCTCAAATCACTGCGGTGATCACTGCCAAGTTTGTGGTTGAAGGTGCACTTCGTCGTCAGATCCAGCAGAACATCGGTCGTCTTCGTGACATCCGATCCTACCGCGGTGACCGTCACCGTCGTGGCTTGCCGGTTCGTGGACAACGGACACAGACCAATGCACGTACACGCAAGGGTCGTAAGAAAACAGTCGCCGGTAAAAAGGGCGTCAAGGGCATGAAGTAATCATGCTTTTGGGATGGGCAGACTTGTTAACGCCCATCTCAAGCACCGATCTTGGCAGAAGCTATACCGTCTGCCAAGGGAGCAAGAAAGTAGAAAAGAAACATGGCAAAGAAAACAAAGAAAATCCGCAAGAACGTCTCACGTGGCATCGCTCACGTCAAGTCAACGTTCAACAACACCATTGTCACCATCACAGACATGAATGGCGAAACGCTCTGTCAGGAATCAGCCGGATCAACCGGTCAAAAGGGTTCACGCAAGAGCACGCCATTCGCTGCCACACGTGCCGCTGAAGCTTGTGCTTCTAAAGCCAAGAAATATGGCATGCAGCAAGTTGAAGTTCGTGTTAAGGGTGCTGGGGCAGGTCGCGAATCTGCGGTCACTGCATTGCAGGCTGCGGGTCTAAAGATCACCGCTGTGGAAGATCATACCCCGATCCCACACAACGGCTGTCGTCCTTGTAAGCGTCGACGCGTGTAATCTTATTTTTGTAAAATAAGCTGCTTGCGGCTTAACCTGTCTTGTCCCGTTATTTTGGGATAGCAAGACATATGTACATTCAATGTTCATTCATACCGTTGTCACAGAAGCTAACCCAAGCTCACCAGCAAACTGGGTTTTAAGCGTGATGGCAACGAGTATCCTTTAAGGATCTGCTGGTATCGGAGACCGACTTATGCGTATCGATGGCGAAATCTTGAACTTCCCAGCCGCGTTGTGGCTGATAAAAAATTCACTTCCGAGACCTACGGCAAGTTTGTTGTCGAGCCCTTCGAACGTGGTATGGGTACGACCATTGGCAATAGCCTTCGTCGTATTCTTCTTTCGAGCCTAGAAGGTGCAGCTGTCACTAGCGTTAAACTCGCTGGTGCAAGCCATGAATTTTGTAGTCTCGAAGGTGTGATGGAAGATGTCACCGACATCATCCTAAATGTTAAAAACTTGATCGTTGCTTCTACGTCAGACGAGCCTAAGACGCTTCGTTTGTCTGCTGAAGGTCCTGGTGAAGTCACCGCTGAACTTATCGAAGCCGATACGTCAGTGACTATTCACAGCAAAGACTTGCTCCTGTGCACACTCACCAAGCAGATCGACTTCGATATGGAACTTAAAATTCAGAAGGGCCGTGGCTATGTCCCAGCTTCTGAACAGTACCAATCCGGTGAAGATCAAGAAGTGGGTATTATCCCAGTCGATGCGATTTATTCACCTGTCGTGCGAGTCCGCTACAAGGTTGAAGACACCCGTGTGGGACAGAAGACCAACTACGATAAGTTGACGCTTGAAATCTGGACCAATGGCACGCTGACGCCGGAAATGGCGCTTGTCGAAGCTGCTAAAATCCTTCGTAAGCATCTTAACCCATTCGTTCAATACTTTGAAATCGGCAAGGAAACTGCAAGCGAAGCCGCTGCCGCAGCTGCCCGTGTCGATGAAGACCTGATTCGTAAATTGCAAATGCCCATTAGCGAACTTGAAATGTCCGTTCGTGCAAGCAACTGTCTTGAATCTGCAAAAATGAATTCTGTTGCTGAACTGGTTCAGCAAACTGAAAGTGATCTGTTGAAGGTTCGTTCCTTTGGTAAGACCTCGCTTCGCGAAGTCCGCCGTAAACTAACTGAACTGGAATTGCACCTGGGCATGGAACTGCCTGAGGAACTGCGTCAGCGAATTAAGGCTGATTCGGTCATCTGATAATTAAGATTTGAAAAACACCGCCAAGCGTGATGCTTGACGGGGAGGTTTAATACCATGAGACATAGAGTAGGCGGTTTCAAACTCGGACGTGACACGGAACATCGTAAAGCGATGTGGCGTAACATGGCGATCTCGCTTCTGACCCACGGTCAGATCAAGACAACGGTTCCTAAGGCCAAAAGCCTTAAGCCCTTCGTCGAAAAGCTGATCACCTTGGCTAAAAAGGGTGACCTTGCTGCCCGCCGTCGTGTCATTCAGCAGATCGGTAACCCGATCATGATCAAGTTTGACGAAGACCCAGACGTCCAACGTAACAAGTACGGCGAACTGATTAACGGTCCACGTCTCGTCAAGCGTTTGTTTGACGAAATCGGTCCTCGTTACAGTGATCGTCCCGGTGGTTACACTCGCATTATTCGCACAGGCAAGCACCGCATCGGTGATGCTGGCGACATTTGCGTGATCCAGCTCGTCGGTGATGAGTCTGGCCCGCAAGTTTCAGGTCAGTACAGCCGTCGTCGCGACAAAGCGAATCGACGCATGGAATACGCAGCGAAGCTCCGCAAGGCAGCGAACGCTCCGGAAGTCCAAGAAGCTGCGCCCCAAGCACCAGCTGCTGATGACAATGCCGCAGAATAAATGAACCCTTAGGTTCACATGAATATAAACGCTCAGTATGTCACAAGCATGCTGAGCGTTTTTTCATGCGCAGCTTACACTAGTTAAACTCTAATGTTCTAGTATTTTATTGCAGCTAAAACGTTATGTATTGCATCTTGCGAAGCATCAGCGATACGCCCCCGGAAGTGTCGCAGCTATTTCTCGTAGCGATGCTTGATCGTGATCCAATGCAAAATAGACGCGATGCGTATAATGAATCTGAAATGAGGAATTGATGGCTCGACTCGAAGAACAACTCGCCCAACTTAGCGCACTGGATTTTACCTCCTCTGGACTTCCGGGGGTGCTGGTTCACGAAGCGTTGCGTAAAGCTGTGGCATCAAAAAGCAATCTGGTCCTTGCCAAAGCGGCTGGGATGATTGCTGAGCATGGACTTGATGATCTGACGGATGATCTTGTTGCTGCGTTTGACCGACTGATGAAAAATCCGGGTCGGTCAGATAAAGGCGGCTCTGGCTTAACTGCTTTAGCTCGCGCTTTGGCATTGTTAGGTTATCAAGATGCAGGCCTGTTTCGTCGTGGGAGTCATCATGTTCAGATGGAGTCTGCCTATGGCGGGAAGGTAGATGTGGCGGATCATCTGCGTGGCTGGTGCGCTCAAGGCTTAGCTCAAAGTGGTGATCCTGATGCGATGGTTGATGTCGCTCGTCTGCTGGTAGACCCTTGTTCTCAAACGCGCAGAGCTGCAGCTCAAGGTGTTGAAATTAGTGGCAGAGGGGATATTGGTTTACCGCTATTAAATATGAAGATCACGCAAGGCGATCCCGACCCGCAGGTGATTAGTCAGTGTGTGACTGCGATGCTTGCATTGGTGGATAGTAGTGCATTGGAATTAATTAGTCCCATACTTAAATCAAATGATGATGATCTTGTTGAGCAGGTTTTATTAGCTCTGGGTCAATCTCGTCAAGCTGCTGCTTTTGAGGTGATCGAAACATTTTATGAACAATGTCTGACCGAGCCTTTGCAGAAGGCATCACTGTTAGCCATGGCTATGTTGCGTAGTGAGGTGTCGATGGCCCATCTGGAAAATCTTGTCGAAGAAGGCAATCTTGTCGAAGCTCAGCAAGCTATCGAAGCCTTGGGTATTTACAACTACGACTCCGATCTTAAAACAAGGTTATTAAGCATCTGTGAAAAGCGAGATGACATAGAATGGGTGGAGCTGATTCAAAGGGTGTTTTTGTAAATATGGGGAACCTTGTCATTAGAGTATTTTGCAAGATCACTTTTTGCGCAGGGCAAACGCAGGCCCCGAAAATTGTCTTGGCGAGCCGTGTTGTGTCAACACGGAATTGA